>DAOPYU010000609.1:0-2220 GCA_035353095.1 Candidatus Sumerlaeota bacterium
TGATGTCGTAGAAAACCAGTTCGTCGAGGCCGTCGAGGTAATACTCGTGGGCTTTTTCGACCGGATCGCCGATGTCCTGCGTGTTGACAAACTTGACGCTCTTGGCCAGTTTGCCGTCGCGGACATCGAGGCAGGAAATGAGGCGTTTGCTTAACATGGGGGGTGCTCCGTCCAGAATCCTTCACATGGGGCACCCCTTCAGGGTGCGCACTTCTTGATTTGCTTTCCGTGGGTTCCCTTCGGTCACCCACGGCTATTCAAGGGAGGCCCCTTCGGGGCCAGAACCCGGTTTCCCGATATTCAACGGCACCTTCGGGGCCAGGGTGATCTTTTGATCGGAAACTGTGATACAATCCTTTTGAAAAGAAATGACAAACGGTTTTATCGTATTGCTCCCGGATAAATCCAATCCATACTCACGCGATCAAGGGTTCCATTTCGTGAAATTTTCGATGAGTTTCAGGCCGTAACGCCCGCTTTTTTCCGGGTGGAACTGGGTCGCGAACAGGTTCGCCCGCGCCAGCACACAGGGAAACTCGTACTCGTAGTCGGTCACGCCGTACACCAGATTGTCCGGGACGGCGGCCGGGTGGTAGGAATGGACGAAATAGAACTCGATCCCGCTGGCAATCCCGTCCAGAACCGGATGCGAACGCGTGACCCGAACGGCGTTCCACCCCATGTGAGGGACCTTGAGGAGGGGATTCTGGATCTGAAACTTGACGACCTGGCCTTCCAGAAGACCCAGACAGGGGACATCCCCTTCCTCGGAATGCTGGAGGATGATCTGGGTCCCGAGGCAAAGCCCCAGGAACGGGATTCCCCGGCGATAGGCGGTCCGCAGCGCTTCGTCCAGACCGGTTGAGCGCAGCGTGGCCATGGCGCTGTGGGCGGCCCCGACTCCGGGGAAAATGAGCCGGGTGGCGTTGGCCACGGCATCCGGGTCGCCCGTAATAACCGACTCGGCTCCCACGGCGGCGCACGCGCGTTGTACACTTCTGAGATTGCCCGCGTTGTAGTCAACTATGGTGATCATAATGAGGGTTCTGCACTCCCTTACAGTGGCGCTTCAAATCGTATTAAAGCAAATCGGGGAAGCGGATGCACGATTTTTTCGGGGAAAACCGGTATTTTTCCCCTTCTCGCTCCCCTTGCGGGTTCCGCCAGGAAGAGGCAGCCCCCCCGTTTCTCCTTGAAACTGAACCCGATACAAACAATTCTGAGTCGGCACCCGGAAAAGGCTTGATTCCCGGTTTTGAGGTGTTACTATGAAGGCACTCTCTCACGCGGTCGGGAAGGAGAGACTCGGCTTTCTCCGACCAGTGGAAATTATCCGCAACCGAAAGGGCAAAGATTCTATGGAAGACGGCGACGGTCCTAGTACCTACCGCATCTGTCCTCCTGACATGCGTGCATTTGTGGAATTTCCGAGATTTGGGGCCGCGAACCAACCGCGTACAGCCCTGCCCTCCTGAATCTGTCTTCTCCCGGTTAAACCGACAGATTCGCCTTCGGCAGGCCGCGTGGATGCGGGCCTGTTGGAGGTCGAATCATGATGAATATCTATCGAGACGCCGGACAACCGGCCTTCGGGAATAGGATGTGTCCCCGGAAGGATGCGTCCCCCTCTCTTTTTTCTCAAGAACCGTTATTTCAAATCGCGCACCGGCAGGAGCGGAATTCGGCCTCCGGTACCGGAACGCTTCACCCTCCCTCTACCATCGGGCGCTGAGACAGAACCGTCGCCGGTTTGTGTCCAGCGTCCTGACCCACCGGTCCAACCGCCGATCGGGAGTTGGAACCGTGGTACCCGGGGAAACGGAGGATCTTTCCGGAAACGGGAAAAAGAACCTCCAAACGGTGAGAATCAGGTAACGATCAACCCGCCCCCCCGGGAGTTTCACCCATCAGCCGTGAGGGAGGCGCTCGAGCGCCCCGAAATTCCGGCACACTGGGTTGGGAGGGATGGCTATGTTGAGAAGCCTGTTCGGAAAAATTTCTTCGACCCAGATCGTCAAGGAGGCGGCGACCCACTCGCTCTCCGAACACGAACGACGCCTGATCGAACTGTGCGCCTGCCAGGCGAACCGTTCGCTTCAAACCCTCAAGACCGACCTGCAGGGGTTGAACTCGGACGAGGCCACCGAGCGGCTCGACGAGTACGGGCGCAACGAGATTTCCCACGCACAAAGCGTCGGGTTCTGGAGTGACATTTTCCGC
>DAOPYU010000610.1:0-2195 GCA_035353095.1 Candidatus Sumerlaeota bacterium
GAAGGCGGGTGCAAAGAAGAGCCCGCTGAAGCGGGCTGAGGCTCTTTTTCAACACAATGACTTCTGGATTCTCTTGGAGGGATTCAACGTGTGTGACTGATGGTATGGGGGTCAACTGCCCAGAGGCCGTTTACGCATCGCGTTGGTTGGCCGGGGGAAACGGTCGGGGGTTGGGGCCGTCTTGTGGATCACCACGATCTGGCCGGGGAAGATGCCCGTTTCGGGCGTCTCCGGGGTGTTTTCCTCAACAGGGAGAGGAATCTGGTAAGGGACCTGTTGCGAAATCTCGCCTCCGAGGGTCAGGCAGGCACCTTGGGTGGTGGCCAGTTCCTCTTCGAGGCGGGGCCCTTTCCAGGCGAGAAAATGACCGCCGGGTCGCAGAAAGGGGACGCACAGCTCGGCCAGCAGGGGCAGCGCCGCCACGGCCCGGGCCGTCACCCCGTCGAATTGTTCGCGGTACTCGGGGTGGTGGGCCATTTCTTCGGCCCGGCCTTCCACCACGAACACGTTCTTGAGATCGAGGGTTTTGGCCACCAGTCGCTGGAAACGGGCTTTTTTGCCGGTGGCTTCGAGCGAGACAATTTCCCAGTCTGGCAGGGCGATGGCCAGAACCAGACCCGGCAGGCCGGCGCCCGATCCGACGTCGAGAAGGCGCGGAATCCTGAATGTATTTCCTGAAAGACTCTTATTTATCTTCATATCTTTCAATATGTCGAGTCCGACAAGGGAGTCTTCGAAATGGCGGAAGTAAATGCCGTCCAGATCCCGGATTGCCGTCAGGTTGGTGGTCCGGTTTTCGTCGAGGAGCAGTTGGGCAAACATCGCCAATTGGTCCTGTTGCCGGGTGTCGAGGGCCTGAAGGCGAGGGGGGAGGGGAGTCGGATTCATACAATTCCTGCCGCATATCTGGGTGATCCGGATGGTGCGCGAAGACACACGCGCAAGGTCAGCATAACCGTTGGCGCAAGCGGCATCAAGCATTTCCACCCGAGGGATGACATGGATCGCGATTGACCTGCCTGCGGACACTGTGCGACACTGAAGTAAGGGTGCGTGAGAGGGGATTTTCTGTCAGATGGGATACGGAGATGAATGAGCATACAGGTCCGAAGTCGTCCGCCCGGTATGTGCGGGTGGAGGGGGTGGTTCGGCGCGAAGTGGGGGGGGAGACGGTGCTGGTGCCGGTGGGAGAAGGCGGCGCGGCGCAGCTGGAGTATCTGTATCGTCTCAATGCCGTGGGCGGTGTGATCTGGAAGGCGTTGAAGACCCCCGTGACGCTGGAGGAATTGTTCGAGAAAGTCTCGGAGGTGTTCGACTTGAGTACGGTGGAAGAGGAAGACACGCATGCCCAGGTGGTGTCTGAGATCAAGGAGTTTCTGGAAGAACTGAAGAGTGCGGGGTTGGTGGCGGGGGCACCGGGAGATGCGACCGGGGCGTCCGGGAGTTAGGAATGGGTGGTGAGGTGTATGGAGACGGTGTCGTTTGACGAGTATGCCCGCGGCCTGGTAAGTTCGCAGGGACGAGTCCCCCTCTCGGGGAGTCTCGAGGTGACGTGGCGTTGCAATCTGCACTGTGTGCATTGTTATATGGGGGCGTATCGTTGCGAACCGGAGTTGTCCCTGAAGGAAATCCGGCGGATTCTGGATGAATTGACCGATGCGGGGTGCCTGCGCCTGCTGATCACGGGGGGGGAGCCCCTCTTGAGACCCGATTTCCGGGAAATCTACCGGTATGCGGCTGAAAAGGGAATGCGCCTGACGTTGTTCACCAACGGGACTCTGGTGGATGCGGAACTGGCGGCTTTTCTGCGGGATTATCCTCCCGTCCTGTGTGAAGTGTCGTTGTATGGCGCTTCGGCGGCCTCCTATGAGCGGGTGTGCGGGTGCCCGGAGGCGTTTGAGCGGGCTGTGGCCGGGGTGGATCTTTTGCGGGCGGCGGTGCCGCACCTGGGGGTGAAGAGTCTGGCCTTATTAGAGAATGCGGAGGAGATGGGGCTTCTGGAGCGTTTCTGCGCGGAACGCGGACTGGATTTCAGTTACGATACGGATCTGTTCCCCCGTTTGGACGGGAACCCGGAACCGTTCCGGCATGCTTTTTCCCCGGAGGAAGGGGTTCGCCGGGTGCTCGATTCGCGATTGCATCGGGAGGTGTGGGGGAAGCAGCGGCGCGACTGGGAGGCGGCGCAGGGACGGGTT
>DAOPYU010000611.1:0-2190 GCA_035353095.1 Candidatus Sumerlaeota bacterium
GCGGAAGGCTGCTGGCTCACTACAGACGGGAAGGAATACCAAGTGCTTCAACGAAGCCGCAGCGGTGAAGCTGCGGAAGGCCTTTGCCCGTAAGAGCGCTTGCAATGTGCTTCTTTCAGTCTTGATTCGAGCGGGTACAAACACAAGACTTTCCTCAACAGTGCTTCAGCTTGCCCATTTGTGTATGTTTCCTATTCCTTTATATTAAGAAACTTCGAGCAAGGTCCGGGTTTTTCCTGCCACCTGTTCGCTCGAAGATCCTCATTTCAAAGGACAAATCTCAGACCACGATCGGAGATCTTGAGATGGGCTGGTAACACCTGCCAACTGTGGTGATCACCTTCTCAGCGCGTCCCAGGGCAGGACCTAAGTCGATAAAGAGCACTTGATCCTGATCATGGTGAATCAGGTGCTTCAATTTAGCCACGAGCTGAAATCGATCCGATGGTGTGAGTTCGCATCGAAATACGGAGAACTGCACATGTTCGCCATATCCGTAAAGAAGCTTGAATACCCTTCTAAGGCGTTTGGGGTCACTGATGTCATAGCTGATGATGAATGCATTACGCATGGTTCACCGCGTAAGGAAGGCTGGATAGTCAGAGATCTCTCCCTGAAGACACCGCCCAAGCAGACGAGCCTGAACTTCCAATACCCTGCGATAGCTGATTTGGTACCCGAAAATCGGATGGCGGATCAATTGATCCAGACGTCTCTCGTAGGCCTCAATGAAGGCCTTCCTAGCACGGTCTTTCAAGGACACACCGGCAGGTGTAACAACAAAATCATTCGCAGCCACCATCCCTGTGTTCACTGCCATCAGAACAATGCTGTCGCATATCAAGGGACGGAATTCCTCCATCAGATCAAGTGCAAGGCATGGTTTCCCAGGCTTGGGTTGATGCAGGAACCCAAGATAGGGATCAAAGCCAATCCCGGCCAACACGACCACCATTTCTTTTGCTAGCAGGCTATATGCTAGTGACAATAGAGCATTAACGGGGTCCCGCGGCGGTCGTCGATTCCTGCCATCAAAGGAAAACGAAGCTCCAGGGCCAGCTGTCTTTTTAAGCATTGATGAAAATGCCTGGAAATAAATTTTTGCGGCATTGCCTTCAATACCAAGAAGGCTTTCCGCAGACTTGGCCGATTCCGCATCCTCTGCCGACTCCTTCAACCGGGAGAGGATGCTCGGCTCCAATTGCTCTGCGTTTCGCCGAAGAATCGTCCGGCAGTTTCGAATTTTTCCACTGATGAAGGCACGGGAAAACTTAAGCGAGGAGGCCGCATTCCGGTAATGTTCATACTGCAGAAGGCGGAGCGGAGCGTTCCGGCTCATGGGGCCCGAAGTCATGCCATAGAACCAACCTCCGGTGGACATGAACACAACAGGCATCCCCCGTCGACAACACTCTTGGATCGCTTGCGTGCTCATTTGGGTATTCCCCATCAGACAAACCTGCGAAGTCTCGAACAATCGAGACTCAGCCAGTTTTTGACCCTTTTGGGTGACCACAAGGGTTTCACCGCTTTTCCCAACGTGAGCCCCCTGGGTCTGTACATATAGGGGAAGGGCGTCGTTGCGAGCGGGGCAAAGCTGACGAGGTTCTGTACGCGGCATTTCCGCCGATGGCAAATCCTGGGTCAACAAGGTTGTCTCATCGGGAAGGCAGATCCCGTTCAGGGAGCACCCATAGCATTTTCGTGAGTCCTGCAGGGGTGCCGGCAAGCTGCCGCGAGCGGCCTCAAGGGTATCGAGGATGCATCGGCGGGTCTCTTCGATCAGTTCCTCCGTGAACGAAACCTCAACGCGCTGTCGGCTACCCGCAAAATAGAGCCAGCCTCGATCCACGGTGAAGCCGTGTTCCCGCAGCAGAAGTCCCTGGGCGCAGAGCTGGATACGCTCCGGGTTCCAGGCGCGGTGGGGCGTATCCGGAACCTCCCCCCGCTTGTATTCCACCGGCTCAGCGCTGGCGCCACTCGTTTCGATGAGATCCGCCTTGGCGATGATGCCAAGGGTTGGGGAGGAGAGTTGAACGGATCGGGAGGACTTGGGCGATTCGGGATCGTCCCGGGGATCGGGCAAGGGATCCTCTTCGCCATCCACGCGCATATGGTGGAAGCGGCCTTCAACTGTGAAGGCGTTGTCACTCCATTCCCCGCCCACGTACATCAGGTGCATGCGGCGAG
>DAOPYU010000612.1:0-2188 GCA_035353095.1 Candidatus Sumerlaeota bacterium
TCAATACCGCACACGCCGCCATAAAGCAAGAACATCCGTAAAAAATCGAAATGCGTGGGACGGGGGGAATGGATAATGTACAATGGAGAATTGATAATGGAGAATGGAAAGGCGGTTTTGCTCCGCCGGTGCGATTGTTTCCAACGCTTTTTCCGGTTTCCCATATGGAGGGCTGATCGTGCCGGGACGCTGCCGCCGGGAATTTTGCTTGCGCAAAGGGGCGGAGTGCGTCACAATTTCCCCCGATATCCGGCTTCCTTTGAAAGGAGAGCCGGTTTGCGGAGGGGAGAGAAAACGTCATGTACAAAGTTCTGGAACGCCACGAACTGGCGGAGAAGATTGTCCATCTGGTCATCGAGTTTCCCGAGCTGGCGCGCAAGCGCCGGGCGGGGCAGTTTCTGATTCTGCGCGCCAACGAGCGCAGCGAGCGCATTCCGCTCTCCATCGCCGGGGCCGATGCCGAGCGCGGCACGCTCGACCTGGTGGTGCAGGAAGTCGGCAAAAGCAGCGCCGAAGTCTGCGCCAAAAAGCCGGGCGACACGATCCTCGACGTGGTGGGGCCGCTGGGCATGCCCACGCATATCGAGAATTTCGGCACGGCGGTCTGTGTCGGGGGCGGGTTGGGTATTGCGCCCCTCTACCCCATTGCCAAGGCGCTGCACGAGGCGGGGAACTACGTCATTTCGATCCTGGGCGCGCGCTCGCGTGAGTTCATGATCTTCGAGGAGCGGATTCGCTCGATCAGCGACCAGGTGATCTGTTGTACCGACGACGGTTCCTACGGTACCAAAGGCGTAGTGACGCAGCCGCTCAAGGAAATGCTCGAGGCGGGCGGCATCGAGACGCCCGAGGGCAAGCGCCCGGTCAATTTCTGCATCACGGTCGGGCCGCCCATCATGATGCGGTTTGTGGCCGAGACCACGCGTCCCTTTGCCGTGCCCACGTTCGCCAGTCTCAACACGCTCATGGTGGATGGAACGGGCATGTGCGGCGGGTGTCGTGTGACGGTCGGGGGCGAAACGAAGTACGTGTGCGTGGACGGGCCGGAGTTCGACGCGCATCAGGTGGATTTTCCCGAAATGATGCGCCGCATGGCCATGTACAAGGAGTTCGAGCGCCGCAGCTACGAGCACTTCCGCAAGAAGGCCGAAGATGACCATGTCTGTAAGCTGGCCAATCTGTAATTGAGAATCGAACGGGCTTCTGCTTCTGCTCCAGGGAAAAGCGGGGGCCTGTGTGTTGTGTGAACGATTCAAAGCCGCCCGGGACGCGGGCGCAATGGGGTCAAGGAGACAACCGAACATGAACAAGCAGATTCGTCAGGCAGGACTTCTCGTGGCCGCGCTGGCCGTAGCCGCCTCCGCGTGGATGGTGCAGTCGGGTTCCCTGCATGCCACTACGGCGGCCGAGGAAACCGCCGCCAGCGCCCAGCCCCGTCCTCTCACGGGGACCCGTGTGGGGTTTGTGGACATTGACGGCGTGACGCGCCGGGCCAAGTTTTACCGCGACATGGTCGCCGAACTCGAAAAAGAAGTGGAAGGCAAGAAGGCCTCGATTCAGGGCAAGACCGACAAACTGCTCAACATGAGCAAGGAACTGAAGAAACAACGCTCCGTTCTTTCGGATGCCGAGTACGAAAAGAAAGACAAGGAAATCACCGCTCTGGGACGCGAGATTGAGGACGAACAGAAAGTCGTCAATCAGTTGATGGCGAAAAACAATGAGGAAAAAGTGGCTCCGGCGGTGGACCTGATCCTGAAAACCGTCAAGGAAGTCGCCGCGCAGGAAGGGTACGACCTGGTGGTGACGGGTGAACTGGTGCTCTACAACAGCGCGGCGGTGGACCTGTCGGAAAAGGTGCTCCAGCGTCTTGATGGCGCCAGCCCGACCGCCCCGGCGGCCGCAGCCGGATCGGGCGCAGCCGCCCCAGCCGCCACCGAGAAGAAAGCCTCTTCCAAACGCGCTCCCGCCCTGTCGGGGAAATAGGGGGCTGAGGTTGAGCGAAAACTTTGGGAAGAATTCAAAACAATCCGCCTGAATCGCAAGATTCAGGCGGATTGTTTTTGATTTCGGTCTCCCGACAACACGCCTCATACCCACTTGCGGTCAACCAGAAAACCGCAGTTGAACATTCCAGCCACGGCTTTCCTTTCAGGCGGGCGAGACGCCCGCCCTCCCGGAAATGCCC
>DAOPYU010000613.1:0-2187 GCA_035353095.1 Candidatus Sumerlaeota bacterium
TTTCACCCCCCATAGATCCGGTTGATCACAACCTTCCTTCCCACAAATACGGGAGAGACCCCCTCACCAATCCTGGGTCCCGGAGGGATGCTTCAGGACTCCGGCGGGAAGAGTTCGTTCTCCTGAAAAAAGATCGGGATCTCGCGCTCCGCCGAGGCCCCGCTGTCGGAGCCGTGGATCAGGTTCTGTTCCGTCGAGGCGTAGGCGTAGTCGCCCCGGATGGTCCCCGGCAGGGCTTCGAGCCGGTCGGTGGCGCCCATCATCCGCCGCACCAGCGCAATGACTTCTTCCGATTCCAGCACCAGGGCCACACAGGGTCCGGAACAGATGAACTCCTCGAGACGCGGATAGAAAGACTTGCCGATATGTTCGGCATAGTGCCGCCGGGCCAGTTCCGGAGTGAATCGCAGCATCTTCATACCGACAATGCGCAATCCCTTGCTTTCGAAACGGCCGAGAATCTCGGCGGAGAGCCGACGCTGGACCGCGTCGGGCTTGATGAGAACCAGGGTTCGCTGAAACATGAGAATTCCTTTTCCGTGGGAGAATGAGTCGGCCCGTTCAAGAGGCGAGAGTAACCTATCGCTGTTCCCGGATTTTTTCGAGCGTTTTGACCAATCGGCTCATGGAGAAGGGTTTCTGAAGAAACCCCTGTATTTCCAGGCCGGTCAGAGCCTCGGCGACTTCCTCTTCCATATATCCGCTCACCATGATGACCGGCAGATCCGGGAGAAATTCCCGGATTTCCTTCAAGACATCGGTTCCCCCCAGATCGGGCATGGTCAGATCCAGCAACACACAGGAAACCGTCTCCCCTTTTTCCTGGAGAATTTTCAAGGCCCTGCGCCCGCTTTCCGCCATCATCACCTGATAGCCCAATACGGACCGGATGACCTCCCCCGCCACCTCCAGAACTCCGGGGTCGTCGTCCACCACCAGGATCGTAAAATCCTTGGCCGGCACACGGGGACGGGAATTCGCCGAGGCCTGCGTGGAGACGGCGGGCGAAAATTCTTCGATCGTCGAGACCGAACTGGGGACAGAAGATGCGGTAACCGCCGGAAACAACGCCCGCATCCGGGTTCCTTGACCGGGAGCGGTGTCGAGTACCAGAGCGCCTCCGTGGGTCCGCATGATTCCGACCACGGCGGGCAGGCCCAACCCCCGTCCCGTAAATCGGGTCGTGAAGAACGGATCAAACACGCGGGCCGCCGTCTCGGCATCCATACCGGACCCAGTATCGCCTATTTCGAGAAACACATAAGAACCCGCCAAAAGATTTTCGCCGAGATAGGCTTTCCACAGATAGGCCTTGTCGCACTCCATCTGACCGGTGACCAGGGTGATCGTCCCGGGTTCCTCCCCAATCGCTTCGATCGAGTTGGCGATAAGATTCAGGATAATCTGCTGGAGATGCGCGGGATCGCCCAGGATCTGGGGCAGATGCTGCCCGAGCCGCATCTCGAACTGAATATGCGGCGAAAGCAGACCGACGATCACGGCATCCATCCCCCTGGCGAGGGCATTCAACTCGATGGGAATACTGACCCCGCCCGACTGGCCCACATAGGTCAGCATCAGGGTACTCAGTTCCGACGCCCGCTGGGCGGCCTTGTCCGCTTCCTTGAGGAAGACACGGATCTTTGTGTTCTCCGGTAACTGACGCAGGGCCAGATCGTGGTTCCCCATCACGACCTGCATCAGGTTGTTGAAATTGTGGGCGATGCTGCCGGCCATGACATTCAGGCTGTCGAGCTTCTGAGACTGGAGAAGACGCCGTTCCAGTTCAAACCGTTCCTCCTGCGCCTTCCGGAACCGCGTCACATCCCGCACCACTCCGCGAATTCCCCGGAACCGACCGGTCTCGTCGAAATGAGGCAGAAGATTGAAAACCAGAATGCGAATGGAACCATCCTTATGGACAATATCCTCCACGACGTCAAACATACCCGAATGATTTGCCCAGACGGCTTCCATCTTGACCCGCAGTTGTTGCGCATGTTCCAGTTTCTGGGTGGAAAAGATCGGTTTCCCGATCAATTCCTCCGGCGTGAATCCCAGAATATCCCAGATCCGGGGCGAGCAATAGGTGTACACCTGATTCTCATCCAGTTCAAAAACCCAGTCCCCCATGTTCAGGGCAATGTCGCGGAACCGTTCCTCACTGGTACGCAGAGCCCGCTCGGT
>DAOPYU010000614.1:0-2182 GCA_035353095.1 Candidatus Sumerlaeota bacterium
CCTACTACGTGCCCAACAACATGGCGCTGTGCCTCTCGGGGGATCTCGACATCCAATCCACCATGCAACTGCTTGACGAGAAGTTTTCCGGCTGGAAATCCCGTCCCCTTCCCAAAGCGGCGCAGTATGACGAGAAGCCGCTTCAGGGCCGTGAGCACTTCGACCTGAAGTTCCGCGGCGAAGAGGCGGTCATGCTCGCCTTCCGCGCTCCCAACAACAACGACGCCGATTCCGACGCCATGAAACTGCTCGGCACGATCCTCTTCAACGGTCAGGCAGGCCTGATTGACCTGAACCTCGTCCAGCAGCAGAAAGTCCGCGCCGCCTCGGCCATGTACTATCCGAGCAACGATTATGGGCGTTTCTACCTGATGGGCATTCCCAAGAAGGGCCAGACCCACCAGGAAGTCGAGGACCTGCTGCTGGCGCAGCTCGACAAGGTCCGCAAGGGCGAATTCGACGACTGGATGCTGCAGGCGGCCATCAACAACGCCAAAGCGGAACTGAAGCGCTCCTACGAATCCAACCCGAACCGCGTGGAACAGATGCGCGGCGCGTTCCTGGAATATCAGGACTGGCCCTATGTCAACGATCTCCTGAACCGCCTTCAGAAAGTGACCAAGGCCGACGTGGTGGCCGTGGCCAACCGCCACCTGGGCGCCAACTTCGTCTCGGGCTGGCGGCTCGACGAGCAGCAGGAAGTCCTCAAGATCGAAAAACCCCAGATCGATCCGATCAAAATGGACGGAAACCGCCAGTCCGAGTTCTCGAAAAATGTGTTGACCATGCCGGTTAAACCGATCGAGCCGACCTATGTGACGCCTGGCAAAGATTACGTGGTCTCGGACGCTTCGAAGGGCATGCGGTTCTTCAGCGCTCCCGACCCGATCAACGACCTGTTCGACCTTTCCATCACCTTTGAAGTCGGCGACCGCCACGACCCCAAACTGGAAATGGCCGCCCACCTGCGAGACAAAACGGGAACGGAAAAACTCCCCGCCGAAAAGATCCAGCAGGAGTGGTACAAACTGGCCTCCAACTTCTCCGTCGGCGTTTCGGACAACGAAACCACCCTGCACCTGTCGGGTATGGACGAAAACTTCGAGGCGTCCCTGGCCCTCGCCCTCGACACCCTGCTCAAGCCCAAGGCGGACCCCGCCACCCTCCAGGAACTGGTCGCCATCACCCTGGCCAACCGTGAGGACGAAAAGAAAAACCCGAACACCCTCGCCGGCGCCGTGCGCAGCTACGCGATTTATGGGGCGGATTCCCCGTTCCTGAAACGCCTGACCCGGGAACAACTCCAGAAACTGACCGTCGAGGAACTCCAGAAGGCCCTCCAGAACCTCTTCCAGTACAAATGCACCGTTTCGTACGCCGGTTCGCTGTCCCGGGAAAAAGTTCTGGAAATCATCCAGAAACACTACCCGCAGGCCAAGACCCTCAAAGAGACTCCGCCTTACCATTTCATGAAGGCCCGGAAAGTCAAGGAGAACGAAATTTACTTCCTCGACAACCAGATGGCCCAGTCGCTCGTCAACATCGGATTCGGGGACGGGGTCTATCAGGAAAAACTCCTGCCGAACGCCCAGGTCTTCCACGACTACTTCGGCGGCGGCATGGGAGGCATCGTCTTTCAAGAGCTGCGCGAAGCGCGGGGTCTGGCCTACACGGCCCGCGCCGGTTACAACTTCGGTGACCGCGTCAACGACGAAAACGTCGTGACGGGCTACATCGGCACCCAGTCGGACAAGACCTGCGAGGCGGTCGAGGCGTTCCTGAACCTGTTCACCAACATCCCCCTCTCGGACGAACGTTTCTCAAAGACGGTCGAGTCGCTGGTCAACCTTTACTGCACCTCAAAGATCACGTTCCGCGGCGTAGCCGGCGCCGTGATCTCGTGGGAACACCTGGGGTTGAAAGACGATCCGCGCAAGGCGCGCCTCGAATCCATCCGGAAGGAAAAACCGGAAGACCTGGTCAAATTCCACGCGGAACACATCAAGAACGCCCCCCGCATCATGGGGATCGTCGGCGACAAGTCGCGCATCGACATGGAGCGTCTGGCCAAGAGCGGCAAGATCGTCAACGTGAAGAAGGAAGAGATCTTCCTGGATTGATCGAATCCGGGAAAATCCGTAACACACAGATCGGGGGGCGGGATTCTTTCCCGTCCCCCGAT
>DAOPYU010000615.1:0-2162 GCA_035353095.1 Candidatus Sumerlaeota bacterium
CCTGATTGGCGAGGTGGGGGCAAATCACCCTTTACGCGTGGAACTGAAAACCGCAACGGAAAACAGGAAACGAGTCTTTTGTCCTTCCCTGTATGGCGGGGCGAAAATGATTCTGTCTCGGTCACCTTTGGGGTGAGGTTTTGTCCACAACTACGCCAATCAGGAGATTGGCGGTCCCGGGTTTGGAACACATTCTGTTTCCCGTTTTGAGACTTCCATGTCCCCCGGTTTGGGTCTTCGCAACTGCTTGATGCTCGCGCAGAGGCGCCGGGACGCAGAGAAGGGGGCGGTTCTCTGCGTCCCGGCGTCTCTGCGCGAGCATTACCGGGCATTTTCCAAAGGAATCATTGATGCCCCCCGATTGCCGGGGTTGAAATGGTATGTCCCCTGATTCTCCCGATTCCGTCTTTTGACAATTTCGACTTTTGGTATTGCCAGGGGGGAACATTTCTGAAAGATTTTTAGACGAAAATCGCGGCGGAATCCGTTTCACCTGTCAGGAAGGCTGAAAAGGAGCCGCAGCAAATGAGCATCGCGCTGATCGAGAGGAATTACACCATGGATCTGGAATTCCCGCCGCTCCCCACGGACGCGTGGGAAGGCGGGTGGCCCCAGTCGCCCGAGGAATTCGAGAGGTTGGTGGAGGCCTATCTGGGCCGTCTGGTCCGGTATGCCCTGCGTCGTCTGGGCGACCGGCAGGACGCGGAGGATGTGGTACAGGAGGTTTTTCTTCGTGCGTTTAAAGATCGGCGCAAACGCAAGAAAATATCCGACGTGGGGCCGTATCTTTACCGGATGACGGCCAACGCCTGCACCGACCTTCAGCGTCGTCCACGACCCGTGCGGGTTTCTCTCGACGAGATCAACGAGGCAGAAATGGTCTGTACGGGAAAAACGCCTTCGCAGGCAGCCCGGGCCGCCGAAGAATTGCGGCGGGCCGAAAGCCTTCTGCAACGGTTGCCCGCAGAGCAGGCCGAGGCCGTCCGGCTCCGGGTGTTCGACGATCTCCAACTGAATGAAATCGCGGAAATTGTTGGATGCTCGGCCAATACGGTGGGTTCGCGCCTGCGTTACGGGTTTCAGAAACTGCGCCAGATTGTTTCTGGAAAGAGAGGATAAGACCATGAATTGCGAACAATTTCTCACACATCTCGATGATCTGCTGATTGCGCCACCGGACGAAGCGACCCGCGCAGAAATGGACGCGCACGCGCAAGCGTGTCCCTCCTGCGCCGACGCGTTCGAGGCGGCGCAACAGGCCGCGGCTTCGATTCATCTCTCCCAGAAGTTCCACGTACCTTCAATTCTAAAGGAGAGAATCATGGGCAAGATAATGGAGCAGGTAGAAGTGGAGAGTCGGACTCCCGCAAGACGGGGACGTGCTTTCGGTCGGTTCTGGAAGCTGGGTCTGGGCGCTGCCGTCGTGTTGGGGGGAGTGATTGTGGGGGCTGTGCTTTTGTGTCGTCCCCCCGTCTCCGCATACGCGCTCGAGCAGACCGTCGAGGCGAATCGCGGGATTCGTTCGATCCATATCAAGTGCGAACCCGCCGGCGAAGGCGTTGAAGACCTCTGGGCGCAATTTGACGAAGCGGGTAAACTCATGAACCTTCGGATGAATTTCCCCAAGACGGAAGATGGCCCCAAAGAGGTCGTCTGGCAGGAAGGCAAAGCGGAGGTCTGGTTGAAGGAGAAGAACACCTGTGTTGTCGTCAGGGAAGAAAGCATGGAGAAGAAACTGAAGATGACGGCAGATTCAATGAATCCGCGGTTGCTCGTGGAAGGTATCTATCAGCGTCAGGCGGCTGGAAAAGTGCGGATTGAGACGAAGCAACCCACCGCGCCAGGTGAGCCCATTACCCTGACGATTTCTTCCATCGAGTCCCCGAAGGAGACTTTTATCTACCGCGTGGACCCGGAGACCAAGCTTCTGACACAAATCGAAAAAGAGGGCGCAATCAAGAAATTCCTTGATTACAACGTCCCCATTGATCCTGTTCTATTTACTCTGAATCCTCCCGCCGGTACGATGCGGATTGACCAGACAACTCTGGAGATAGGACTGGCCCAGGGAAAACTGTCCGATCACGACATTGCGGTTCAGGTCGCCCGCGAGTTCTTTGAAGCCCTGATTGTCCGGGACTATGCCAAAGCGGGCCAACTCC
>DAOPYU010000616.1:0-2152 GCA_035353095.1 Candidatus Sumerlaeota bacterium
CCCCTCACCCAAAAGGTGACAAAGCCGAAACCGTTTTGGCCCCATCACACAGGAAAAAAACTCATTTCCTGTCCGCAACTGCGGTTTATAGGTTCAGTACTCTTTTCCCGTCTTCATGATCCGGGTATCCGGACTCGACGGTTCACTTTCCTTCTTTTTCTCGGGAAACGGGAAAGGCTGTCTGCGGGTTTCGCCTGACGCCTCGGTCCACTCATTGGCCGACGGATAAACCCCCGTCAGGCGCATGAGCGTTTCGACATCGCGGTAGCGTTGCTGCGATTCCGCGCGTTGCATCCAGGCCAGTCCCGCCGTCGCCTGACGGAACTCTTCCTGCATCATCGAGTTGCGCTGCGACACGGTCTGGATTTGCGTACTGGCGGACTGGGCAGCCAGTCGCGACTCGTGCGCCTCGGACGCCACGGTCTCCAACTGGGTCCGCAGCGCCGTCAGATCGGCCGTGTCGGCGCCCCGACCCCACTGCAAGGTGGTCTTCTCGCCAAGTCGAACGGTGAACTGCACCTGCGCCAACGCAAACACCAGAAGCGCCGAAGCGGCCACGCCCGCGACCCAGACCCACGGGTTCGAACCCGCGCGGCGGGGCAGGGACATGGGGGGGCCGCACCATTGCGGCGCCGAAACCAGTTCGAGCATTTTGTCCCTCTGCGCCGTTTCTTCCTCCTCGACGCAGGCGTAGAGCGCCTCGAAATCGAGCGATGCGGCCGGAACCGCTTCCCCCGCCCATTTCTCGACGCCCGCCACCACCCGGCGACACACCTCGGCGGCCTCCGGGTCCTCGCGCATTTCCGCCTCGACCGCCGCGCGCTCGTCCGGATCTCCCTCGCCCATCAGGTAGGCCATCCACCGTTGATCGCGTTCCGAGTCCTGTTTCATGACGTCACCTTTCCTTTCCCTCCATCCGATTCTCCCAACTCGACTTTGAGTTTTTCGAGAATCCGATAGAACCGCGACTTGACCGTAGTTTCCGGAATTTCCTGAATCTCGGCGATTTCCCGGAAACCGAATTCCCGCTCGAACCGCAGCAACAGCAGTTCCCGTTCGTCCGGTTCGAGCCGGGCGATTTCCCCGCGCAGGCGGTCGCGGGCCTCGCCCTGCGTCAGCCGCTCGAGCGCCCCGGGCGCCGAATCCGGCATCCGGGCCATCGCCTCGGCCCCGTCTTCCCACCCGGTCGTCTCGATGCGCCGAACCTGGCCTCGCGCCCAGGTTTTCCGCACATTGCAGGCGATCCGGAAGAGCCACGTCGAGAACGCGTAGCGCGGGTCGTAGCGGTCCGCGTAGCGATAGACGCGCAGGAAGACCTCCTGGCGCAGGTCCTCGGCGCTGTCGAGATCCCCGCAGGCCTTGGCCAGAAACGCCACGACACGGGCGTCCCACCGGCGCGCCAGAACCTCGAAGGCCTGGCGGTCGCGGTTTTTCGTGAACCGGGTCATGAGATCCCGGTCGCTGGCGTTTTCCGTTCCAGTCGGTACCGCGAACGAGGCAGCCAAGATCCCCTCCTACTCTTTCTGCTCTTTTCCACCTGAACCTCTTGCAAGAGTTCGCCGCTTCGATCTTCGCGACTTGAAAAACCTCCGAGGCGTCCCGCGTCGGTCCTTCCATTTCTCTTTTACTCGCCTTCGGGGTCTTTCGACGAACCATGCTGACGATTTTTCGAAAAAATCCGCAAGCCCGAGAAATAGGACCCCCAATCGCGGTTCCCTGGGAGGCCGCGGGAACTCCTCTTTGTCCAAATTGTCGTTTTCCGGGGAAACAGAAACCTTCTCTCTGTCACTCCCGCGAAAGCGGAAACTTAGGGAAGCGCGAACGACGAAAAGAAAAAGGAAAGTCTTCAGTCAGCCTTCGTACAGATCTCTTGCCGTCTCGTTGTCGTTTGCGGGATTTCGGAGAAAACACCTGTCATACGGCTCCGTCATTCCAATCTGGCCCCACTTCTCCTGAAACGTACCGACCGCCTCTGGCGGCAACGGGGATTGTAAAAGTTACCACGGAACACGCGGAATACACGGAAAACAACATGCAGGAGTGCTCACAGGAGCATTTCAAAGTCGCGCTTGGCCTTTCAGGAGCCCCACGGCTTTTTCCGGGTACTGGTTGAAGAACTCGATGCGCTCGGGGCAATAGGCTTGGGGGTCCA
>DAOPYU010000617.1:0-2150 GCA_035353095.1 Candidatus Sumerlaeota bacterium
CGCTCGTTATCCCATGCAACCGCCAATCTATTCCTTATCTGATCGGAGTCAGTTTGTACAGCATCACACCGTGGGACGGAACCGTGGCCTTGATCGCGCCTTCAACCTCCCCCTGGTCCTTCTGGCGCCACAGGTCCCGGACTCTCATCTTGCCGGGCAAGCCCTTGACGGCCATGTCCTTGAACTCGACCGTACTTTCTCCGGAACCGCAATTCAGGAAACAGAGCGCAAGGGTGTTATCCTCCAGCGGCTTCAGGTAGATCTTGACCTCGCCCTCGGTCGCGATTCGGGTCGCCTGTTTGCCCAACGCGTCCTGATCGATCGCCAGCACTTCGTCATTGGTCAGGAGATTGAGCGTGAAATCATCCAGTTTGGCAAGATCGCAACCAATCAGAAGCGGCGCCGCGAACATGCACCACATCGAGATGTGGGCGTATTGCTCGTTGGGGGTCAGGCGCGAGGGGTGCATGGCCGAACCGACACTGACCCAACCGACCACGAGCATGTCCGGATCGTTCCAGTGGCCCGGCCCGGCCATTGACTCCCAACGCTCGTTCGCGTTGATGATCTGGTCAATCCCGGAGTGAAAATCGGGCCGCTTTTCCCAATGGTCCCAGATGTCGCCGGTGGTTCGCCAGGAGTTGGCGAGACGCGCCAGCCCCTCGCGATTCTGAAACGGCGCGGTGTTGGACAGGCTGTACACGATGTCCCGTCCGGAAGCGCGCAGAGCCTTGCTCATTTCCTCGGTGGCCGGAATGTCGTTCGGGAACCAGTCGTACTTGAGGTAATCGAACTCCCAGGCGGCATACTGATTGGCGTCGGCTGGGGTGAAGTGGAACTGGCCGACTTTCTGACCACGCCGTCCACCCAGGCGCTCTTTCGACCATTCCCCTTCGGCGTTGTCGGCCGAACCGCCGGCGTAGTTGGCGTAGGAGGTCATCCAGGGCGTCGAATAGATACCCGCCTTCAATCCCATTTTGTGAATGGTGTCGCACAGTCCCTTCATGTCGGGAAATTTTTCGTTGGACAACAGCGCCTTATCCTTGCCGGTCCGTTTGCCCTGCCAGGTGTCGTCTATATTGACATAGGTCCAGCCGTGGTTGATCAGACCGGAGGATACCAGGATTTTAGCCGAAGCCAGAACCTTTTCCTGATCCACGTTTTCGGCCCAGCTGTTCCAACTGTTCCATCCCATCGGAGGGGTAAGCGCGATGTAATCCCCAGCCACGATACGGAATTTCTTCTCGTTTTCGCCCTGGGCGTTTTTCGCCTTTAACACGACCTTGAATTCACCCTTTTCCGGAAGCAAACCCGTGATTTGACCGGTCGTAACGTCCACCTGCAACCCTTTGGGCAATCCTTCAACAGAGAATTCCATCGGCCGTTCGCCCGTGGCGGGAATTGTGTAGAGAAACGGCGAACCGGGACGCACCCCGAAAACGCTGGGGCCGTTGATGCGCGGGGTGGCGGGCGCCGTTGGGGTCAGGATCTCCGCCTTGGGGGGTGTCGGCTCGTCGGCGCCGCGGCCGATGTTCCCCACGGTCAACAGGGCCGCGACCAGTGCCAGATGACTCCATTTTTTTAACATGGATACTCCTTCCGATACATAATTCACGAGGGGGAAACCCCTTTGATTGCATCATTTCCGGAATTCAGCGCTTTGTCGGCGCTTCCTGTTTGGGGCAAACCTTTCCGTCGGCGTCGATCGTGACCGGCAGAATCCCGGCCCGCTCCTGCCAGGGCGCCAGGCCGTCACTGCCGAAATAGGTGGACCACCACTGCTTTTTCTCATCCTGGAAATACATGTTGTGTCCGGCGTGAGGAACCGCCTCGTAACGTTTCTCGTAAGGACCGAAAAGACTCGACGCGCTCGCGACCACGCTGCTGTAACGTCCGTTGATGTGTTCGGAGCAGGAAAGGTAATAGCGCCCGTTGGCCTTGAACAGGAACATCCCCTCGTAACCCACGTGGTCGAACGAGTCCTTCCCGAAGATCCCGGCGCACAGGCCCGAGTGGTGCTTCGGGTCCGGGTCGGAGGCGGTGGTCTTGAGCCAGCGGTACGGCTCGGCCAGACCACTCATGTCCGGCTTCATTCTGGCGATCTTGCCGCTGTGCCAGACGAAATAAACCGAGCCATCGTCGTCCTGAAA
>DAOPYU010000618.1:0-2149 GCA_035353095.1 Candidatus Sumerlaeota bacterium
CCGAATACAGGTACCCTAACACTTCCGCAGTTCACAGGACAAGGGGTATTCCGATTATTCCGATGTCTGGGGGATGGCCGGAATGGTTTGTCTATTACATTGACAGTCGCCTTCACGGTTTCTAATATTTTCTGTAACGCAGATCGTATGTCAAGATCTCAAATTTTTTCGCTGTTTCGCACAGGTGCTGATTGGGACGTGTTCGGATGACCGGTGTTACCGATAAGGGCTAAAAGGAGCGTACAGGATGAAAAATTCTCCGTGTTCTGGAATGGCTTTGAACTGGAAATACCTGAGTCGGCAGATGGGAGGGGGGTCTCGGTTACTGTCGGGTCTGGTTCTATCCGTGGGGCTGGCCGCCACTGTGCATGGCGAGGTTCCTGCCCGGACGGAGGCCCGGTGGTCGTGGCAGGAACCGCAGGCCAAGGTCCTCGAGACCGGCGATCTGGAGTGGGCGCCGCGGGCGTTTGAGTTCAAGCCGGGGCCGTCTGTCCGTTACCTGGATTTCGACTCCGGCAGCGATACGAACGACGGTCTCACGAAACAGACTCCCTGGAAGCACCACCCCTGGGACCCCAACGCCACCGGCCAGGCGGCGACCGCCAAAGGCTCGCTGACCTTCGTCTTCAAGCAGGGGGTGGACTATCGCGGCGAGTTGAATGCCAAAGAATCGGGGACGGCGGAAGCCCCCATCACCCTGACGCGGGACCCTTCCTGGGGCACGGGACCGGCGGTTATCTCTGGTTCGGAGGCCGTGACGGGATGGACCCGGGGTTCCGGTGACAGTTCCATTCCAGAACCGGACAAGGTCTGGTGTGTGGATCTGGCCTGGGCGCCCCGCGAAGTCTGGATGGTCGGTGGGGACGGCTCCGTGACACGTATTCCATTGGCCCGTACGCCCAACTGGACCATCACCGATCCCGATGACATCCAGAGCGAATGGTGGACCTGGAAGAATCCCGACAAGCCCTTTGACAACTACGCCACGGTCAACGGCCAAGAGTTCCATCAGGCGTTCGACAAGGACGATATCAACGAGAGCCGGCCACAGGAAAACTACGAGGGCGCTACGCTCTGGACGACCAAGGGTTGGGTCATGGGCAGTCCCTTTCCGGCCCGCGTGCTCGCAGTGGACCGTACGAACGGCTCGATGGTCTTCCCCTGTCAGTGGGGAGGTGGACCTTCCTACAAGATCATCCGTGGCTGCCGCTTCTACCTGGAAGACAAGCCCCAGTACCTCGACAGCCCCGGCGAATTCTGGTTCGACAAAAAGGGGGACGGGGGACGGCTTTACCTGCGCCTGCCCGGCGATCGGGACCCGAACACCGTCCGCGTCGAAGTGGCCCGGCGGATTCACATGATCGAAAGCGCGGGCATGAGCCATGTCCGCGTCAGCGGTCTCACCTTCCGTTTCACCAACACCTTCTGGAACCTGACAGCCGCCCCTTACTGGGTCTCCCAGGAGAGCGTGGATGTGGAACCCGGCTGCGTGCGCCTGCTGGGCAGCGGTACGGACATCGAGGTGGCCAACTGCGTCTTCGAACACGTCCACCGGGGTGTCCGGATGAAGGCCGTGGGCCGCGAGGACTCCATTGACCAGGTGGTGATCCGCGACAACGTTTTCTCCGACGCGGACTTTGGGGGAGTGGAACTCGCGGACAGCGCAACGTATGGAGACACGAATCCGCAGATGGGGCGCCTCTACGATGTGCGCGTGATGCGGAACAAGTTCGAACGCGTCGGCATGCGTCCCGACCTCTTTGGCCAGGGTGAGGCGTTGAAAATCGAGTCCGCCCAGACGGCCGAGGTGGCGGGTAACATTTTCGACCGGGTCGCCTCGCAGGGGATTGATGTCCACGGCACCAAACAGAACGACGCGACCACCGACCGCCCCTTCGCCCGCATCCTGATCCACCACAACAAGGTGGTGGATTCGTTGCTGGCTGCCAACGACTGGGGCGGGATCGAGACCTGGCAAGCAGGTCCGGTCTACACCTACAACAACGTCTCTGGGAATCCGGTCGGGCCCTTCCACGGCAAGACCTTCGGTTTCGCGTATTATCTCGACGGCGCCTTCAAGAACTATCTGTTCAACAATATTGCCTGGGGTCGCATCAACGATCCCACGGAGCAATTACCCAACTTCTCG
>DAOPYU010000619.1:0-2149 GCA_035353095.1 Candidatus Sumerlaeota bacterium
GCCCCCCTCCTCTGCGCCGGAATCACCACCTACTCGCCCATGCGCCACTGGGGCGTCACAACGGGGAAAAAGGTGGGCGTCGTCGGCCTCGGAGGCCTCGGCCACATGGGCGTCAAGTTCGCCCACGCCCTCGGGGCCCACGTCGTCGTCTTCACCACCTCGCCGAACAAGAAGGACGACGCGCTCCGCCTCGGCGCCGATGAGGTTGTCATCTCCCGCAACGCCAACGAAATGGCCCGGCACGCCGGCAGCTTCGACTTCATCCTCGATGCCGTCTCCGCCGAGCACGACCTCAACGCCTACCTCAACCTCCTCGCCACCGACGGCAACCTGACCCTGGTCGGCGTGCCGGAAAAACCCCTCCCCGTCGCCGCCTTCGGCCTCATCTTCGGACGCCGCAGCCTCTCCGGCTCCCTCATCGGCGGCATCGCCGAAACCCAGGAGATGCTCGACTTCTGCGGCACACACAACCTCACCGCCGACGTCGAAGTCATCCCCATCCAGAAGGTCAACGAAGCCTATGAGCGACTCCTCCGATCCGACGTGAAGTACCGCTTCTCGATCGACATGGCGTCCCTCAAGTCGGAATAACTCATGGAAGATTCAAAGGAAAAAACAATGCAGAAACGAAAACTGGGAAAGAGCAACCTCGAGGTTTCAGCCATCGGGCTCGGCTGTATGGGCATGAGTTTTTCCTACGGCCCGCCGAAAGACAAACAGGAGATGACCACGCTTCTCCGGACCGCCGTGGAACGCGGCGTCACCTTCTTCGACACCGCCGAGGTGTACGGCCCCTTCCTGAACGAGGAACTCCTGGGCGAAGCCCTGGCGCCGCTCCGCGACCAGGTGGTGATCGCCACCAAGTTCGGATTCGACCTCAACCCGAATTTCGACTCTCGCGGGACGAAAGGGGCTCCGGGTCTGAACAGTCGGCCGGAACATATCAGGCAGGCGGTCGAAGGTTCGCTCAAGCGGCTCAAGGTGGAGACGATTGACCTGCTCTACCAACACCGGGTCGACCCGGACGTGCCGATCGAAGACGTGGCGGGGACGGTGAAGGACCTGATTCAGGCGGGCAAAGTGAAAAACTTCGGCCTGTCCGAAGCAGGCGCCCAGACAATCCGTCGCGCGCACGCGGTCCAGCCCGTCACGGCCCTCCAGAGTGAATACTCACTGTGGACGAGAACCTCCGAGCAGGAAATCCTCCCAACCCTCGAGGAACTCGGAATCGGCTTCGTGCCGTACAGCCCGCTGGGCAGGGGCTTTCTCACGGGCAAAATGGACGAAAAAACGACGTTCGACAGTTCCGACTTCCGGAGCGCCCTCCCGCGCTTCACGCCGGAGGCGCTCAAGGCGAATCAGGCTCTGATTGATCTCCTCGGCAGGATCGGCCAGCGGAAAGAGGTAACCCCCGCTCAGATCGCGCTCGCGTGGCTCCTGGCCCAGAAGTCGTGGATCGTCCCCATTCCGGGCACCACGAAACTGCATCGCCTGGACGAAAACATCGGAGCCGTTGCGGTCGAACTGACCCCCGACGATCTCCTCGATATCGACAGCGCGGCCTCCCAAATCACGGTACAAGGGGCTCGGTACCCTGAAAACCTGGAGAAAATGACGGGGCGATGAGTGGCCGGAATGGCAGAAGTGGTTTCGGGGACATGGGTTTTATACTGTTTGAGGGACGGCCAGGAGATCGTCATCCCCCCGAACACTTTATTCGATTCTGGCTCAGGGGTGTGCCGAAATCCATGCTCAGATGAACAGGATACACTGGGCAAACAAACTGTTACTCACAATCTGCGCCGGATTCCCCCAATACAACAAACCGCGCGCCGAATAAATACTTCGGCGCGCGGTTCTGTTTCTCGGCGGTCGGTTGTTTCGGATCAAATCCCGCCAAAAATGTCCCAACGATCCGGCTGGTTGTAAACCTGACGAACGCCCGGATTGAATTCCTCAACACTCCTGGCTCCGTCTTTCTCGATCTCGATTTTGCAAAGCAGATGAACCGCCTTTCCGCCATTCAGGGGGGAGGGGGTCGGTTCCCCAATCGAAACAATGCGCAGGATCTTCATTTTGCCAAACCCGTTCTCGACCTTGGCGGCGGGGAGGCCTTCATAGAGTTGGCCCGCTTTGGCATAGTCCCGGG
>DAOPYU010000620.1:0-2136 GCA_035353095.1 Candidatus Sumerlaeota bacterium
CACAATCTCGATGTTCTGTCCAGTGTCCTTCAGGTGCTTCAGAAGATCCAGATGGCTGGTCCCCCGTCCCCCACACCCGATGACCCCAATCCCCAACCGTTCGTTGGCGCCCGCCGGCCGGGCCCAGACCGACCCGCTCGACGCAGCCAGGGCCAGAGCCGCCGAAGTGGTGGTTCCCAGAAACCGACGACGAGACAACCCACCGCTCATCTGTGAAGTACGTTTTCTTTCCGACATGTCCCTCTCCTTTCGAAAATAGTCCCGATTTTCCAGATTTCATTCCATCCTGAAAAGCCGCCCCCTATTCCTTAGCCCCCTTTTTCAGAATCCCCAACCACGCCTGATAGGCCTGGCCGATCTGTTCCGAAGAAACGGTCCCATCCCACAGAACCACGCCGTACTGGAGGTCCAGTTTTTCGTTCGGCTTGAGTTCCATCGGTGTCTTGTAAAGATTCAACGTGGCCGACAGGTAGGCAAACGCCTCCTTCATGGTGAACCAGACCGCCGGGGCGGGGAAATTCTTCGGGGAGGCGAACACCGCAACCGTCACCGGTTTCCCTTCGGAGGTCACCTGATAGGCACACCAGTCGGCGGCCACATTGTGCTCATCACTTCGGACAATCTCCCCCGGCTGACCGCTCGAATTGAGGAAAGTTCCCGTCTTGTCCATACTCGGCAGGAAACGCATCCCCAGGCCGAAATAGTGGGAACCGGACAGTTTCACGACCTTGCCCGGTTCCGGCGCCTCACAGACGGAGCGCCAGTTCAACAGGGTCGCTTTCTGTTCGGCCCACGACGCCACTTCCACCGAACGCTTCTCCTTCAGGACAGGCGGTTGCCCGTCCGAGGCCACCCAGTCCAGATCCGATGTCACCCGGAAGGTTTTCATGGAATCGAGCAGACAGGGATAGTGGGCGGCGATACTGCGGGTCAGTTGCTTTCCTCCTTTTTCAGTCTCCTCCCAGAAATTCACCCCGTCGGCTCCGAGGGCGAACATCAGGGCGTGGTGGTGCGGGTGATCGGGAGGAGCATCGAACAACACCGGAACCCCGCCAGGGGTAAAGAGCTGCTGGACATAGGGTTTGAAGGGAACGTCCTTGTATTTGTACTGCATGAGGACTTTTTCACCCTCCTGCGCCACAAACGCCCCCTTCTTTTCCTCGAAACTTCCCTGAAAGGCCGGGCGGGCCTGGACCATCCGCCCCCCACTCCCGATCCCGCCCAACATGTACACCACCCCCAGACAAACGAGACTCCATCGTAGCGTGCCGCTCATCATGTTTGCTCCTTGGGTCAGATTTCGTTCCCTCTGGACAAACCCGTTCTTTCGCGCTTTCGCAAAATTCGGATTCCAGGAAAACCCGTCCGATTTTCAAACCACCACTCGCTGTTACTGACCTTGAGCATACGATCCACCCGAATCGTCGTAAAGCCTTTTTTCGTCCATTATCTTACATGAAACCCATTGCATTCGAATGTGAGATATTGAACAATCGAAATCTCTCCCGTCTTCGCGACCGGTTCGTCACTGCGGGTGAATTGAAACAGAAACCACTGGTCAACCTCTCGGCATCCGAATAAAATACTCATAGAGAGAGACGGGAGACACCGGCGCAAGAAAGATTCGATCATGTCCGATACGATTCACTCCCTCCAGCGGATCTGGAACTCCACCGTCTATGAATGGAACCGGCAACGGCAATCGGGCCGGAAACGGCGCCCCGCGTGGGACACCCTGATCCTGACGGCGGCCAATCCCGATCAGGCCCGCGGGTACGAAGTGGAAATCACCCGTCGGCGCGAGATCGGGATGATCCCACCTGAGACACAGGTTCTGATTGTGCCCGACCGGGAAGGTGAACGGATCGGATCGGGAGGAGCCACCCTCTGGGCCGTGAAAAAGTATGCGGAAGACGCCCGGCACAAAAACCCCGCCCTTCAGAATTCAGATGACTTTTTTTCAGGAAAGCGCGTGCTGCTGATGCACTGCGGCGGGGAAGGACGGCGGGTCCCGAGCAACGCCGGCACAGGCAAGATCTTTGCCTCCTTGCCGTTCGAAGTCATGCACGGCCGAACCGCCAGCGCGTTCGACGCCCTGTATGTCTTCCTCTGTGCCTGCGCCGAACAGATGCGCGA
>DAOPYU010000621.1:0-2122 GCA_035353095.1 Candidatus Sumerlaeota bacterium
ACAAGGAAAGCGACCTGGGTGACATATGTCAAGAAGGTAGGGGTTCCCCAATCATTGATTTTAATTCCGTTGGGACACCCCTTCGGGGTGTAAAATTTATTATTTCCTTTCCGTGGGTTCCCTTCGGTCACCCACGGCTGGCTTACAAGCCTGCGAAGCACCTGATCGGGAGGCCCCTTTGGGGCCACCTGAATAGTATCGAGCCTTTCCAAAAAAATCGGAGAAAAAGGGCGATATAGGCCGGAAAGAGTAAAGGAACACGCGTTCTCGCCAGGAAATCGCCCCTCCGAAACAATCCGTCCCGCTTTTTCGCCGCTTACCCAATACTTTTGCAAAAGGCTCAAGCATCAGAATTGAACCCGCGAATTTCCGCCGGATTTCCGGGAGATTCTTTCGGCCATGCGGCCTTCCAGAAGGGTCATGCGCGGCCCCAAAAGGACGGCGCTTTTCTCACCCGTTCTCGAAGTCGAACTCGCCTCCTGTTTTCTGTTCCAGGGCCTCGACACGGCGCTTGAGGGCTTCGAGTTCGGCGGCCAGATCGCGGGCGGGAGCACCCCCGGACACGGTTCCGGCGGGGGTTGGGGTTGGGCGGGAAGCGGGCGCCGCCGGCGAGAGGCCCTGGTACACCGTCGGATCGCAGGAGTGGTTCAGGGCGTCTATGAGCCAGTCGTTCGTGAGGCGCAGTCGCTGGCTCATCCCCTTGGCGATCCAGAAAAGGACCTTCATGCCGATGAGGGAGAATTCGGTGCGCAGCAGGGTGAAGTTGTCCGCCGTGAGGAAGAGGAGTTCGGCGTCTTCCTGGGCATAGGCGGAGGCCGAGCGGGGTTGGCCGTCAATGAGGGCCATTTCGCCGAAGATGTCACCCGGTTTCAGGATGGCGATGCGTTGCGGCTGGTCGCTCTGGGGGCTTTTTTTCTCGATCCGGATGGTGCCCTTCGCGATAAAGGCCAGGTAACAGGCGTCCTCGCCTTCCTGAAAGACCGCATCTTCCTGGGCGACGGAATAGACGAGGAGGAAACGGGCGAGTTTTTCGATCTGAGCGGGCGTCAATTCCTCGGCCCATCTGAGTTGGATGAATCGCTCCGCGCGTTCCTGAATAGATGTGGCGACGACTTTCATGAGTCCGGAACCTCCTGAAAAACGGGGTTGACACGACTTACCGCCTGCGCGGAGAAAAAACGCGCTCGGCTGTTCCCTTGGGATTGATTCTGTTATATCAGAAGGGGAACCGGGTTGTCTCGGGAAAAAGACGGGCAAAACGAAAGGGGGGGGCGGAAAAGAGCTAAAGTCCGTCCCCCGGCTCTCCGATAAGAAAAGGGATAGGGCGGCACATGCCCTGGAGGTAGCGAGGTGCTGGGCTCACTACAGAACACTCTGTCCGCGGTTCGTGCTCATACACGGGGCCTGCTGGTGTCGGCGAACAACCTGGCCAACCAGCAGACGGACGACTTCGAGCCGAGCAGTACCGTTTACCTGTCGGGCGCCGCAGGTTCGGTCCAGGCGTCGGTGGCTTCCAGTGGGAGCCACGAAGTGGATATTCCCACGGAAATGGTGAACATGGCGTCGAGTCGGCGGGCGATCGAGGCCAATCTGGCGGTGATTCGCACGTCGGACAAGACCCTTGGGGTTTTGCTGGACATTGTCGGGTGAGGATCGCCCTGCGGGGTGTGATGCGCCAATTCGAGAAGTGAGAAAATTCCCCATGTCTATCCTGGAATCACAGGGCGCATCCAAACTCATCCAACGGCGGTATGCGGCCTACGAAGCGCAGATCGAGGAACTCAAGACGCTTTTGCTCGAGGCCCGTTCCCTGTTCAAACTGACGGTCGAATATTCCAGACCGGCCATTCCGATCATCGAAAAGCGGGACCGGTTCAACGAGATCATGGCGATCATGAACAAAATAGATACCCTGACGGGAATGACCCCTGAAGAGGCCGAAGCCGAGATGCTCAAGCGGATGGAGAAGGAAAAGAAGAAAAAACAGGGCCCGGCCGAAAAGTTCAAACAGGTCAAAGTGGTCTGAGAACGCGTCCGAACACGAAAAATTCTGAACCCCGCAAGATCGGCAAGTCGCCGTCTCGCGGGGTTTTCTGTCTCCTCCGCAACGACGCACGGGCGC
>DAOPYU010000622.1:0-2115 GCA_035353095.1 Candidatus Sumerlaeota bacterium
ATTCCCACCACTAAACCTAACCCGTCAAAATGCGGGTCGAACGGCCTGGGCGTCAGTTGCAGCCGCGTGCCCCGCGAAGCGGGGACTGGCCCGCCGGTTGCCCGGCGGTTCAACAAAGCCCAGATGTCCCAAGTTCCACCCGGATCCGCCGGACGAAGCAAGCGGCGGGCCAGAGCGGCTGTCAACTGGACGCCTGGGTTCGACGGCCGCGTCCTTCGTGGTTCCATAGCGGCGATAATCCACATGAAACACTTGCCCCTCCTGCATCGATATCTTTCCGATGGATGGCGCTTGTCGACACGCAGGATCTTCGGCCACGGCCAAACTCCCGGCCTTTGTCTACGAGCGCACGCCGGAGGCGGCATGGCAGCCGATTCCACGAACCTACCGGCGTCGTGAGCCAGAAAAAACCGCCATGTACGCGGTCGTGCGTGGTCAACTCGAAACCTTCCTCGATGAGGGTCGCCGACGCTTCGAATCAGGGACGGGCTACCCCGCCTTCGTTGAAAATGAATTTTTGCGTTATTTAAATTGTGGAATGTTATCATACGGTTTCGCCCGCCTACGCTGTCCCACCTGCGGTTTTGAGCGACTCGTCGCCTGTTCCTGCAAAGGCCGACTCTGCCCCTCCTGTTGGGCGCGTCGCGCTGCCGACACTGCTGCCGATCTGGTTGACCGCGTTCTGCCGGAAGCTCGCTACCGGCAATGGGTGCTGACCTTTCCCTGGGAACTGCGCTACCACCTCGCCACCGACAGCGCTTTCTTGTCTCAGGCGCTTCGTGTCTTTCTGCGCACCATCACGGCCTGGCTGCGATTACGAGGACGACGAGCAGGGATGAAGGAGGGCCAGGTCGGGGCTCTGTCCTTTCTTCAGCGCTTTGGCGGAATCCTAAATTTGAATCCACATATTCACAGTATCGTGACCGATGGGCTTTTCGTCGAGAACCCAGACAGTGCAGACGGCCAGCTCGTCTTTTGTCCGCTGCCACCACCCACCGACCAGGATATCGCCGACCTGTCGCAACGCTTGGCGCTTCGCATCGGTATCCTGGCCAAGCGTCGGTTCCAAGAGGCTGGAGAAAATTTCCACGAGTTGCCCGTGGACACATTGCCGCTCAGAACCACTGTTGCCGAAGCCCTCAAGACCCCGGGGCGAAGACCACGCAGAGGCTATTTGCCGGATATCCTGCCAGACGACACACATTCTCTGTCCCCCGGAAAAGACCTGTGCGCGCGAGTCGATGGTTTTTCCCTGCACGCAGCGCGGACCGTTCAACCCAAGGACCGCGCTGAGCTGGAAGAATTGTGTGGCTACGGCTTGCGCGCTCCGTTCTCGCATGACCGTCTGTCTTTGGAACCGGACGGCAGGGTGCGTTATCGCCTGCACCGGCCCTGGCCCACGCCGGGAGGTCGCACAGAGATCTTGTTGCAGCCACTCGCTTTCATGAAACGACTCGCAGCGCTGCTGCCCGCCCCGTATCAGAATATGCTCCGGTACAACGGAGTGTTTGCCAATCGTTCACGGTTTCGGGACCGTCTACCTCCACCCCCGAAACGTGCCGACAAGTCTGGCTCCACATTACCGCCAAAGCCGGAGACCATCCCGGGTTCCGAGATTTCCGGCATCGTCACAAACCCACCACCGGCATCTGCCGTACCCCTGCGAAGGCGCACCCGTTTGGGATGGGCGCAACTTCTTCGCCGTGTTTTCGATATTTCCGCACTGACATGTCCCCATTGTTCAACGCCACTTGTCGTTCTGGCCTTTCTCACGGACCCGGTCGTCATCCGAAAGATTCTCGTCCATCTCAACCTGCCGGCTGTCCCGCCCACTATCGAACCATCTCGCTTGGCTTGGCCGGAGTTCGGTGATTCCGACAACCTCGTCGATGACGGCCAACTACCACCGCTTCTGAATGCACTCTCTGATCCGCACAGCGCTTCCGCCCCGCGTGCTCCTCCCTGAACTCGGCGGCCCGCGTCTGTTCGGGCGCTGCATCCGTCACACCGATTGGCCGCACGGTGGACACGGATTCACAAAACTTGGGAATTCATCAACTGTCACGCCGATGGACGGCACTTCTTCGTCCTTCAACCGCTTACCACCAATGTATC
>DAOPYU010000623.1:0-2108 GCA_035353095.1 Candidatus Sumerlaeota bacterium
CGAGCGTCCCGCCCAAGAATCGGTTCGTACCGCCGGCGTCCCCGCCGGCGCGGTTCTGAGGAAACTCGGGGAGAATGTTCCAGATCCCGGAGGCTTTTTCCGGGACAACAGGGGCGGAGACGCCAGACGCGTTTAAAGGTCTTTCCCGGTAAAATGGACCCTTACATCTGCCTGAGAAAAATCGGTTTCGCCTGCTTGAGCAGGCGCTTCTTTGCCCCCGGCTTCAGCCGGGGGGGGGGCTGGGAAAACAGGGTTAAAGCGCGCTTCAGCGTGCTTTCGGATTGGCTTCAGCCCTCGATATTCTGGCTGAAGCCTTGGGAGTAAGCCCGGCTGAAGCCGGCTGAGAGAAAGTACACCTCCTCCAATCCCCCCGCCTGAAGGCGGGGGCAAAGAGGGAGCCTGCTGAAGCAGGCAGAAGAATCCAACAGAAAACTCAAAACCGTGATGATATATAACAACAGAAACCTTTAAACGCGTCGGGCGGGACGCTCATGCCGCCTCAAACGCGCCCTGTTTGCTCAAGACCCAAAGTGTTCTTGACAACCATTTCAAAGAACACACCCCCTGATGCAAATATCAAACTCCCCCGATGCGAAAGACTGCGAGACCCACGACCTCATGACCTTCTCCCTCCACACCCTCTCCCTCGAATCTATCCCGATGGACCGCATCCGGTGGGACGACCCCACGTTTTCCCTGCGCGTCGAGCGCCCGGACACCCCCGCCGACCTGCGAGCCTCACTCGAACGGGTCGGGATGCTCCACCCGCCCCTGGTACGCGCCACCGGCACGGACGAGTTCCAGATTGTCTGCGGGTTTGCGCGTCTGCACCTCTGGCGTGCCATGGGACAGTCGAACGTCCGGGTGGCGATCGCCCCCGAGGCGGTCTCCCCCGCCGACCTGCTGCGGATCGCGATCGAGGAAAACCGCACCTCGCGCGGACTGAACCCGGCGGAGGAAGTGCTGGCGCTCGAGAAACTGGCCGGGCATCTCCCCCGCGCCACCCTGGTCTCCGAGATCCTGCCGCAGCTGGGCCGCAAACCCGCCGAGGTTATCCTGGACCGCCTCCTCGGCTGGCGCCGCCTGCCCGAGGCCGTGTGGCAGGCGCTGGCCCGGGGCGAGATTGCCGAAAGCGCCCTCGACCACCTCAAGCCATTTGCCCCGGACGATCAGGTCACGGCCATCCGGTGCGGGGCGGCCCTGCGCCTGAGCTCGGGCGCCACGCGCGACTTCTGCCGCCAGGCCTTCGACGTCACCCAGCGCGACCGCGTGACGCTCGAGCACCTGACGCACGAACTGGGGTGGGACCCGGCGGTCGAGCCGGACCCCGCCGAACTTCCGGCCCTGCGCACACGGTTCCTCGACGCCTTGCGCCGCCGCCGCTGGCCGGTCCTGACCCGGCTCGAGGCGACCTACGCCGAACGGTACCGCGCGCTCCAGCTGCCCGGAACGATCCGATTGCGTCCCCCGAAGGACTTCGAGGGTTCCGACTGGCGGCTCGAAGCCGCGTTCACCGACCCCGCCGACCTGCGCCAGGCGGTGGAACTGCTGTGTAACCGTCTCGACACGCGCGCCGAAGAAGTTCAGGGGCTTTTCGATCTGCCGGTGGAAAAACCGGGTGGGTGATCCGGTTGTCCGGACGTCCAGAGAGCCTATCTCGGAAGCGCCACTCTTGAGATTTTTGGGAGGGCGGGCGTCTCGCCCGCCTGAAAAACCGGGAGGCCAGATCGGTCTCTTCCCGGCCGTCTTTGGATCGGGTGGGGCGGTTTCAGGTTGGGGTTTTCAACCTCCAGAAAAAGGGAGCGGGAAGATGAAAAGATGGGGACTCTCGATTTGTATGCTGTTGTTCTGCCTGTCCAGTCTGGCGCAGGCGGAAACATCGAGGAAGGCGATTGCGTTTACGGAAAGGGGGAGCTGCGATCTGGTGGATCTGGACTCCCGGACAATCCTGAGCAGTTTTGGGACGGAAAAGTCGAAAGTGTTCCTGGAAGATGCCCTCCTTGGAATGGATACAAGTGGAACTGTGTGTGTTTATCTATCGGTTGATCGAGATTTGTATCGCATTTCGGTGAGAGATAACTCGTTGGTGGGCGAATTAGTCGAAAAGG
>DAOPYU010000624.1:0-2103 GCA_035353095.1 Candidatus Sumerlaeota bacterium
TCGGCGTCCACCGAGCGCGCCATGTCGGTCACTTCCTCGGGACGCTCGTCAATCAGCAGCACGATCAGAATCACCTCGGGGTGGTTCGTCGTGATGGCGTTGGCGATGTCCTGAAGGATGACGGTTTTACCCGTCCGCGGCTGCGCCACGATCAGACCGCGCTGCCCCAGACCGATCGGCGTCATCAGATCCATGACGCGCGTCGTCATCTTCTTGCCGAGCGTCTCCAGCTTGATGCGCCGTTCCGAGTAGAGCGGCGTGAGGTTGTCGAACAGGATCTTGTTGGCGGCTTCGCTCGGCGGTTCGCTGTTGATCGCCTCGACCTTCAGCAGGGCAAAATAACGCTCGCCTTCTTTCGGGGGACGAATCTGCCCCGAGACGTAATCGCCCTTGCGCAGGTTGAAACGGCGGATCTGCGACGGCGAGACATAGATGTCGTCCGGGCCGGGCAAATAGTTGAAGTCCGACGAACGCAGGAATCCGAACCCGTCGGGCAGAATCTCGAGCACTCCCGCGCCGAACAGGTTGCCCTGTTTCTGCGCCTTCGCCTCGAGGATGGCATAGATCAGGTCGGCCTTGCGCATCCCCGCGTGGTTCAGGATGTTGAGATCCTTGGCCATCAGGTTCAATTCGGCGATGGTCATCGCCTTCAGTTCGACCAGGTCCACCCCCGGCTCCGGGGGACGATTCTCGGCCGCCTCGGCGGCGCCCGTTTCGACCACAACCGTGGCGTCACCGCTCTCATCCGTCCCGTTTTGCCGGGAACGGTCGCCCCCGCGATCCATGACTTCGTCATCCTGAGCGCCCGCGCCATTGTACCCCCCGGCGCCTTCGTTCAGGAGGTCATTTTCCTCGGTCCGACCCTTCATCGGCGGACGACCCCGTTTGCGTTGCGGCGGTTTCGTGTTCCCGCTACCGGGACTCCGCTTGACCGTTTTCTTTCTGTTCTCCACTGTCTTAGCCTCCTTGGGAAATCCCCGCCTTGGGCCGGGGAAACTCGATTTCGTGTTTCTTTTTCGATGTCGTTTTACATTCCGATACCCGACTCATCCCTATCCACTTCCATCCGGCCCGTTCCCCCTCTGACGGGTCCACTCCCGGTATAAGTCCACCACCTGATTTCGGGTCGCTTCCAACGACCCCGAGTTGTCAATCACATCGTCCGCCGCCGCCACCTTGCGCCGCTGGGGCCACTGCGACGCCAATCGCGCCACCACCTCGCGTTCACTCAAACCGTCACGGTGGCGTACCCGCCGGAATCGCTCCGCCTCGCGGATCGTCACCACCACGACCCGCTCGGCCATCCCCGTCAGCGCCACCTCGAGCAGCAACGGCACATTCAGCACGACCACCTCCGGCTGGCCCGACTGGCGCCGCTGCGCCTCGAACCGGGCGATCTCGCTCCGCATCCGCTCGATCACGCGCGGGTGGATAATCCGGTTGAGCGCCTCGCGCCGGGCGGGATCGGCGAAAACCGTCGCCGCCATCCGCCCCCGGTCCAGTGCGCCATCCGCCGTCAGGTACTCGGCGCCAAACTCGCGCCGAATCGCCTCGAGCGCCGGCTGGCCCGGCTCAACCACCTCGTGGGCGATCGCGTCGGCATCCACCACCGCTGCGCCCAGATCCTCGAACATCGCCGCTACGGAAGACTTGCCGCTGCCGAAAGTGCCCGTCAGACCGATCAACATTCCGACCAGTCCTCTCCCACCTCGACGTCCACCACCAGCGGCACCCGCAGGGGCAGAGCGTTCTCCATGATGTCGCGCACCACCGGCGTGAATGCCTCCACTTCCTCTCGCGGGACCGAGAACACCAGTTCGTCGTGGACCTGCAGAACCATCCGAGCCCGCACACCCAGCCGTTGCATCTCCCGGTAGAGCCGTACCATGGCGATCTTGATGAGATCCGCCGCCGTCCCCTGGACAGGGGTGTTGACCGCCATGCGGGCCGCATTGGCCTGTTCATTCTTGTTGCGCACATTCAGATTCGGCACATTGCGCCGCCGCCCGCTGAGCGTCTTGACATACCCCGTGCGTTTCGCCTCTTCAATCAGCGACTCGCTCCAGGTCCGCACCCCCGGGTACGCCTCGAAATACTCGTCAA
>DAOPYU010000625.1:0-2099 GCA_035353095.1 Candidatus Sumerlaeota bacterium
TGAAGCGTTTCGAGGAACCCACTGACCGGGAGGCGGTTCTGGAGGAACTTCGGATGGAGTCGCAACGCGTCTGGGACGAAAAGGTGGACGACGCAGATCGCGCGCGTCAGGCGCGTCAGAAGGAAGAGGAGGCGTTTCTGGAGGAAGTCGAAGACGCCCGGGTGTGTCTTCAGATCTTGCGCCAGGGAAGAGACCCGAACGCCGTGGGTTCGTCCGGATCGGATGAGAAAGAGGAGATCCCCCGTTCGACCCGCCGTGGTTTCAAATCGACCACGATCGCCGGAATTCTGTTCGGGGTTTTTGTCGTCTCCGTGATACTGGGGGCTCTGAGGGTGGAATGGATGGTTTCGAGATGGAAGGGTTTTGCGTTCTGGTCGTTCCTCTTCTTCGCTTTTCAGGTGTACGAGATTGTCCGGGAGCGTCGGGGGCGAATGCGAGAGAACCTGTCCCTGTTAGACCTGATTCTCGAGGACTATACGCTCTCCGCTCAGGCGGACAGGGTGATTCTGGTCCGGAAGTACCTCCGGGGTCTCGTGTTCACTTTTTCGCGAATGTTTCCACTCGGGCTTTTCTGTCTGGGTTTTGGGAGCCTTCTGGGGTTTCTGACCTGGTTCATTTTTGGAACACGACCGCTGGATGGAATTACGGCGGGTACTTTTCCGATCCTGGTCGTCATGTGGCTGATGTGGGGGAAGGTGTTCAAGGGCCTTCTTGCCTCGCTTTCCGATCTCCCATTCAGACGGCGAATTCTGATTCTGAGCCGGGATGCTCTGAGTGTGAAAGAGGGAAGCGTTTCAAAGGTTCCCGTGTGTCTGGAGGAAATCGAAACGCAACCGGAAGAGGTTCTTCCGGATCGCCCTGCCCCCTGGGATCGCCAGATCCTGATCCTCCAGAAACTCTGCGAAGACCCCCAGGACCGGCAAACGATTCTGGAGGAACTGCGGCGCAGGTCTCAGGGGTGATTTCGGACCCTATCCAAATTGAGAAAACAAGGGACGGGATAACGGGATTCTCGGGATCGTGAGGCCCCCAACCTTATCCTGTCATTCTGTTACCGGTTCGTACTCCTCGTACCCCACCTCCATGAGGACCAGCCCCGTGGGGGCGGCGGTGCGGAACTGGACGGGGCGGCGGCGCTCGCGCAGGCAGTCGGCCACGACTTCGGGCGCGTGCATCCCCAGGCCGATCTCGATGAGCAGACCGCTCATGAGGCGCACCATGTTGTGGAGGAACGATCGGCAGAGGAACTCGAAATGGTGGAGGGGCGGGTCGGCCACGTGGCGCGCCACGAGCATCGTGAGCTCCGTGCGGGTCGCCTGGCAGTGGGCCGAGCGGAAGGCGCTGAAGTCGTGGCGTCCGGGCAGGTACGCCAGGCCCGCCTCGACGGCCGCCCAGTCGAGTGGGAGCGCCAGGTGCGTGACGCGGTGGCGGTCGAGCGCCGGGGGGGCGGGACGGTTCAGGATCGTGTAGCGGTAGCGACGCCAGCGCGCGTCGCGCCGAGGGTCGAAGGCGGGGGCGCACGGTTCGACCGACACGATGCGGATGTCGGGCGGCAGGAGCGTGTTGCCGCCGCGCAGGATCGAGCGTTCGTTGATGTCCGTCGCCGTGGTGCGCAGGCAGGCCACCTGCCCGGCGGCGTGGACGCCCGTGTCGGTGCGTCCCGCGCCCGGGATGACGAGCGGGTGGCGCGTGATGCGCGCGAGGGTGTCCTCGAGGGTCTGCTGGACGCTCGGGGCGTTCTCCTGCCGCTGCCAGCCGCAGTAGCGCGTGCCGTCGTACTCGACGACGAGACGGAAGGCCCGTTCGGTTCTGGGGGGAGGGGGGGCGAGGGGTGTTTCGGCGTTCTCGTTCATGGCGGGCATCGTAGCAGAGCGGGACGCGCGAATCATCCGAAAAGCATCGGAAGCGACGATTGGAACAGAAACGCCTCATTGTCGAACCAGCATTCCCGATGTTCGGCCTCTCACTCAAACCGGAAAGCGGCTTTGAGGTGGCATGGGCGTCTCGCCCATGCAGAGGTTCCGGAACAAAGATCCCGAAACTTCCGGCCCAGCCGACGAGAACGTCGGCAAATCACGGGCGGGACGCCCGTGCCACCT
>DAOPYU010000626.1:0-2081 GCA_035353095.1 Candidatus Sumerlaeota bacterium
GCGCCAGACTATTCAAATTTCAGTGAACCTTCTCACGAATTCGGGGGATGCACCCGGGAGATGCGAGGGAGCCGTGGAATGGGATAGCCTGGAAAATCTCACAGAATTCAAACTGGTGTTTAACGAAAGGGCATGGGATTTTCCAATGGGAAGGGAAGAATGGGGTGGACAGAACCGCCCCTGTTCGCGTAATTACGAGGATAAGATTGAGAATTGAACGCGAAGCGCCCCCCCGGGGGCTTGGATGAACTGGAAAGCGGAGGTATATCGTGAGCAGCGAAAAGGTCCTGGTGGTCGAAGACGAAGAAGACATTCTCGAACTCCTGCAATACAATCTGAAAAAAGCGGGGTACGACGTGCGGGGGGTGACGTCGGGGGAAAAGGCGCTCAAGGCGGTTCGCGAGTCCATCCCCGATCTCCTCCTGCTCGATCTGATGCTGCCGGGTCTCGATGGAATCGAGGTCTGCCGGATGTTGCGTGAGGCGCCCAAAACGACCGAACTGCCGATCGTGATGCTCACGGCGCGGGGGGAGGAACAGGACATTGTCCGGGGCCTGGAGGCCGGCGCCGACGACTATGTGACCAAGCCGTTCAGTTCCCGGATTCTTCTGGCGCGTATTGCCGCCGTCCTGCGCCGCCGGCAATCGCCCCAACTGAGCGAGGGTGATCTGCTTCGAGTCCATGACCTGGTCATAGATCCGGGACGACACAAGGTCTTTTATGGTGAGGAGGCGATAGATCTCACTTCGTCGGAGTTCCGTCTTCTGCACTATCTTTCCCGCAAGCCCGGCTGGGTTTTCACCCGCGACCAGATCGTGGTGGCCGTGCATGGACACGATTACCCGGTGACGGATCGGTCGGTCGATGTGATGGTGGTGGGATTGCGCAAGAAGATGGGCGAGGCCGGCGACTGGATCGAAACGGTCCGCGGGGTCGGTTACCGCATGAAAGAATAGTCTGCCGCAGGAAGAGGTCACCATGGGACGAATGCGTTTGTTCTGGTACATGTTTCCCTCGTATCTTGTCATCACCCTGATTGCAATCGTGGCGGTGATCTGGACCGGTTCGAGCGTGTTGCCGCATTTTTATGAACAACAAGCCAAGCGCGACCTGGAAGCGCGTGCGCGACTGGTCGAGCCGCAGTTACTGCGAGTTTTTCTTTCGGGCGATCGGGCGGCGTGTGAAGCCGCCTGCAAGGACCTGGGGGAACGGTCGGATACGCGTTTCACGCTGATTCTACCCACGGGAGAAGTCATTGGCGATTCAAACGAAGATCCGCGCCGCATGAAGAACCATCTGGAGCGACCTGAAATCGCCGGGGCGCTTTCGACAGGGAATGTGGTGACCGCGATTCATCCAAGTCCCACCCTGGGGCAGACCATGGTGTATGTTGCGGTTCCACTGAAAGACCAGGACCGGCTGATGGGGGTCTTGAGGGCCGCCATTCCGTTGGTTCGGGTCCAGGAAAGCCTTCACATTATTCGACGCGAACTGCTTCTGGCGGGTCTGGTCGTGGCGTTATTGACCGGGCTGGTGTGTCTTTTCGTGACGCGGCGGCTGACTGCGCCGCTCGATGAATTGCGCGACGGAGCGCAGCGGGCCGCCGAAGGGGATCTGAGCATCCATCTGACCGGTTCCAACATGCTCGAATTGAACGCGCTGGCCGAAGCGCTGAATGCCATGACCGACCGCCTGCGCGACCGGATCGCCGTCGTATCGCGCCAGGCGGAGGAGAGTGAGGCCATTTTGTCCTCCATGAGCGAAGGCGTATTGGCCGTGGGACCGGACGAAAGTGTGATCAATCTGAATCCGGCGGCTGCCCGGCTCCTGGGTACCCGGATCGAGCATGTGCAAGGCCGGAATCTGGAGGAAATATCGCGCAATCCAGACTTTCTGGCGTTTGTCCGGGGGGCGTTGGAAACACGCAAGGCTTCCGAAGATGAACTGATCCTTCATGACACGGGCAAGCATTACCTGCGCATCCAGGCTTTGCCTCTCTCCGATCTGGAGGGAAGCCGGATGGGGGTTCTGTTTGTACTCAACGACCTGACGGCCCTGCGGCAGCTCGAGCTGGTGCGTCG
>DAOPYU010000627.1:0-2062 GCA_035353095.1 Candidatus Sumerlaeota bacterium
ATGGCCATCGTGGACATGTAACCGCCGTAGGAATGCCCGACGATCCCCACCCGCGAGGCGTCCACGCAGGGGCGTTTGGCCAGGAAACGGGCGCCGTCGGCCTGATCCTGCGCGTCCACCTCCCCCAGGCGCTGATACACCGCGGCCATGAACGCCTTGCCCCGGTTCTTGCTGCCCCGGTTGCCGATCTGCGTCACCAGGCAGCCCCGGCGCGTGTCCGGGTGACCGGGACGGTACAGATTCTCGAACGCCTCGAACTCCGGCCCGCCGTACACGTGAACCAGGAGCGGGTACTTTTTCGCCGGATCGAAATCCTCGGGTTTGTAGAGTACGCCATAGAGGTCCGTCTTGCCGTCGTTTGCCTTGAAGGTATAGAGTTCCGCGAGCTGGGGTAAATCCTTCGGGCCCTCGGCCAGCCGGGCGATTTCCTTCCCGTCGGTGTTGAAAAGCACGGTCGAGGGTGGAGTGACGATGTCCTCTTCCTGGGCGATGAACCACTTGCCGTCGGGCGAAAAGCGGAATTGACGCCAGGAGCGTTCCGAGTTCGTCAGGCGCTTCTGCCCGGTCCCGTCGAGACGGACCCGGTGCAACTGGGGCGAGATCGGGTTCTTGGCGCTGTAGGCCGTATAGTAGAGATACCCGCCCTCCTCGTCCACCCGCACGATGTCCAGTGCGGGGTATTCGCCCCGGGTCAGGGAGCAGATGAGCGAGCCGTCCAGGTTGCGCAGTTCGTACTGTTTCCAGAGAGTCTTTTCGGTCTCCCAGATGAACCGCTTGCCGTCGCGAAGGAACCGCATGGCGGGGGCGTTCTCCTGCCAGGAATCCTGCTTTTCCGTCACCACAATGCGGGTCTTGCCTGTGGCGAAGTCGAGCGCGAGCACGTCGAGCCGCTTGTGGAGGCGGTCGGTGCGGTTGATGAGCAGTTCCTTGCCGTCCGGCGTGAGGCGCATGTTGTAGAGGTACTGGTCTCCCCCCCCGCAATCCACCGGCTTGCTGGCGCTGGTGTCGCGGTCATAGACGGCCAGCGTGACGATGGGGTTCGGCTCGCCCGCCGTCATGAATCCCTCCTGAAGAATCGAGGTATGGGCCTGGGTCAGCCCGTTCACCATGTAGAAATCCCGCACGGGCCGCTCGTCGAAGACGTAGTAGGCCAGTTTCTTCGAGTCGCCCGACCACCACATGCCGGTGTAAACATAAAGTTCCTCGCCATAGACCCAGTTGGCCGTTCCGTAGCGGAACTTGCGGTTGCCGGTGGTGGTGACCGTGAGTGTCCGGCTGGACTTGAGGTCCTGAATCTGGACGTTCCAGTCGTGGCACACGGCCTGCCAGCGTCCGTTGGGAGAATCTTCCGTCAGGTGCTGGCGTCCGCGGGCGGGCGCGCGGGGACGCGGTTTCTGCCCCAGAGCCGGATTGCCCTGTTCCCCACCGGTCTTGTCGATCGTCCGATCGGGCGTCGTTCCGGTCGTATCCTTCGGTTCGGCGTCCGCCTGAATGGCTGCGCGTTCCCCCGTGGTCAGGTCGAACTGATAACGCTGCTTCTGATGGGTGAAGTAAGCGTATTTCCCGTCTTTGCTCCACTTGGTGTCCGAAGTTACCCCCTGGTGCATGGCGTCGCGCAGGGCGGGAGTTTCGTCGTCAACACCCGCAAGATCAGCCTTTTCCCCCCTTGCGGGATTTTCGACCGCTGTCTGTCCGGTGGAGGATTTCCGGACCGCATCGGGTTGCAGGGTACAGTTCAAAAGAAAAAGCAGGAACACACACACAGAGACGCAAGAAATCGGTCGACGCATGGAGGAGACCTCATTTCGTGAAAGGATGAAAGCCTTCCCGGGAAGACGGAAGGCGGAGATACGGTGAAACCGAATGGGTCCGCCGGAGCGGAGATTTTTCCACATCCATCCGGTATCATAAGGAGCCCCGTCCGGACTGCAACCCTTTTGTTTACAAAAACGCCTGAAGATCCTTCCGGTTGTTTCCGGTTTCCGCGGGGGGAGGGCCTGAGGTGGTACGGGCGTCCCGCCCGTGATTTGCCGACGTTCTCGTCGGCTGGGCCGGGAATTTC
>DAOPYU010000628.1:0-2053 GCA_035353095.1 Candidatus Sumerlaeota bacterium
GGTCTATGACTGGGCGAAACCGGCGGATCAGCCGATCGAAATCACAGCAGGGGGATATGTCAAGGCGACCGGGCGCTACACCTGGAGCCCCTGGTTCGTGAATACGCCTCCGTCCATTACGTCGCTGAATATCACCCCGGTGGAACCGAGGACGTCGGATCTTGTCACGCCGGTGCTTCAGGCGATGGATGCCGAGAACGATGCGATTGTGGCGTATCGGTATGAATGGGTACTGGACGGTACGGTACGCAGTACCGATGCGGTCCTGAGTCCGGACCTGACGGTCAAGGGCCAGGTGTGGACGCTGCGCGTGTGGGCGCAGGATGCGCAGGGCCAGTGGAGTGTACCGGAGGCCCTCACTTTTACCATTTTCAACTCCCCGCCGACCCAGCCGATCGTTCAGGTGGTTCCGCAACCCACGCGCCCCGATCAGGATCTGATTGTGGATGTGCTGGTCTATTCGACCGACCCGGATGGGGATGCGGTCAAGTACGACTTCAAGTGGTACAAGTCGGTGGATCATGGGCGGACGTGGATTCACAAGGTGGAACTGGACGGTTCGCCCCAGGTGAGTCAGAATTTCATCAACCCGGGCGAGTTGTGGGATGTGTTCTACACGCCCTATGAGGTGAATTCCACGAGCGCTCTTCAGGCGCTTCCGGAGGAATACACGGCGGCCTCGCGTCCGGCGGGTTTTGCCGTGGCGCAGGCGGCTACGCGTTCCGAGCTCAAGGCGATGACGGCGTGGGACCGTTCCTATGTCGGAGAAAATGCACCGCCCGAGTTCCGATTCGATGCGATCCAGACCCAGTGGACAACGGAAGGGTTGCAACTGTCGGTGAATTGGACCGCGTTGGATGGCGATGGCGAGGCGATGAAGGTGGACCTTTCCTGGACCGACCTGGAGTACTCGGGTCTGGTGGCGGTGGGGTCGGGCCTTCCGGGGGAGCTGGGCCGGTATTCCGCGCTGGTCCATCCCACGCCGGGTAAGCCCTTCTATCTCCATGCGGCGGTTTCAGACACCAAGGGGGCCGTGACGCAGGTGATTACCGGTCAGGTCAATCTTTCGGGTCTTCAGGTGACAAACCAGTCGGCCAGCGAGGTGATGGAAACGGCTGCGGTCTTGAATGGGACGCTTTCCTCGACGGACGGTCAGGACGCCGAGGTCCGGGTGTATTGGGGACGGACGGATGGGGGACAGGAACCGTTGGTCTGGGAACATGTCGAGACGCTGGGTGCGCGGAGCGAGGGCGCTTTCTCGGTTCAACTCACGGGGCTTCTGCCCGGAACCCGGTACCTGTATCGGTGCGCCGCAAAGAGTGAACTGGGTGAAGTCTGGGCCGACAGTTCTCAGGCTTTCGATACGGGACTGGCGCTTCCGACGAGTGTGACGGCGGTTGGCAACACCTATCAGGTTCTGCTGACGTGGAACGCTGTGGCGAACGCGGCGGGTTATGCGGTCGAGCGTACGCCGCAGGGAACGGTTGATGCGACTCCGGCAGTCTGGACGGTGGGGGCGGTGACGGAATTTGCCGACGACTCGGCGGTGCCGGGTGTGGGGTATGCCTGCACGGTCAAGACGGTCGATTGGCAGGGGAACGTAAGCGCTCCCAGCGAACCGGTTTCGGCTTCGGTGACGGCCGAGGAGATCGCTCCGGCGGCCTACAAGGTTGTGGCCAAGGGGTACGCGATGACGCGCGACCTGCCGACCACGGGGAGCCTGACCTTCGCGGCGGAGAAGGGGGCCAGACCGGGGACAATCAAGATTGCGTCCCTCAAGCGGGTTCCCGCGAACGCGCAGGACGATCCGGAGCGGGGAATCTACTATCTGAAGAACTGCACGCAGCTGCCCACGCTCGCGATTCAGGGCGATGTGAAGACCCTGGCGTTCGATGTGCCGGTTTATTCGCTTGAAGCGAAGGGCGAGGTCCGGTCGGTCTCGGCCCGTTCGGTCACCTTCCTCAAGGCGGGGGCGTTCGAGAAGATCATGCTCACGGCGACGAAACCGTCGGACGAAGGGTTCTATGCGCGCACGTTCATCGAGACGGAGGGG
>DAOPYU010000629.1:0-2037 GCA_035353095.1 Candidatus Sumerlaeota bacterium
CGCTGCCCCTGGGCGCATCGCTCCGGGTGACGATCCGCAGGCCGTGACCCCAGTCCTCGAGTCGTTCTTCGAGTTTCTGGGCACCGGTTTCCCCCTGGTTGGCATCGAGGGAGCAGAACCCCACCGCGCTCAGGCCGGCTTTGATCAGGGCGAAGGGGTCTTCCAAGTTCTGGAAAAGGGGAAGGTCGCGGCTGGATCGTAGAATTCCTGTTCCGCGCGCGGATTCACTCTCAATCCGGATGACCCGCTCTTCGGTCTTTTCCGCAAGGACGCGCACCGGATAGTGACCGTTCAGGCGGACGGCGGCGCTCAGGATCACCCCGCCCTGTTCCAGGCATTGAGGCGGCGTGTCGGTCCAGCCGCCTCCGAAATCAATCCGGGCCGGGCTCAGGATGTGAGCGCGATCCTGTCGGACACAGGAGAGATCGAGCGGCTCGGTCTGGGCGACTCCCAGGCTGACCGCCTCGGCCACTTTCCGCAGCGCCACGCCACGCGCATGGCGCGCATCGGAGCGGTGTTCCCTCTCACTGACCAGAGGCGTGTTCGCTTGAGAAAGAGGGACAGTCTGGCGAGTGGCGGCCTGGCGCAGTTCTTCGCAAGCCAGCAGTTCGGCCTCAAAGATATGGAAACGTGCGGCCAGCAGGGGGGCTGAGGTTTCCGTGGCCCACTGCCGGACCGTGTCCCGCAGGCGTTCGAATTCCAACAGGGTCCCGATAGTCTGAAAACAGGACCGGGGATCGCCGTGGTGTTCCAGTTCCTGACGGATATTCGCAAACAGGCTTTCACGGATTCTTTCCTCACGTTGTCTGAAACCGGCCAGATAGTCAATCCGCTCGAAGATCTCGGAGAATGAGATACGAGGATGGACGCGCCAGCGTTCCGTTTGGACGGGAGTCTGTTCGTTCGCGAGGAGCCAGAGGGCAATCTGGAGGGCGTCGGCGCGGTCCTGCGGTTGCCGGGCCAGGGGATAGAGCCGGGCGTTCCAGAGAGAACGATCCGTTTCCGGGATTTCCTTTCCCCACAGGTCTTCCGGAGAGATCCCCCGGTCGGAGAGCCAGCGCCGGAAGTCCTGTCCCTGGAACCGGGCGCCGGATCCGAAAGGCGTCTTGGGATTGTCCTCGATTCCATGCACACAATAGGCGGTCGAGCCGTTTTCCCCAGTCCCGTTATTTTCGGAAAGTAGAAGAATGGCGAAGAGCGCCACTTTATCTCCCACAACAAGAGGCTGTCCCGTTTCGATTCCGCGGACCAGGGAACGGGCGCCGATCTGGAATCTTCCCGTGAGTCGGCATTCGGCCATCAGGCTGTTGGGACCGACAGTCCCGTCTGCCGTCTCGATGTAACAATTTTGAACATGCGCGGCGGGATGCGTCTGAACGCTGGCCGGTATGCGCGAGGCCAGTATTTCTCGCGCCCCGAAGATGGCGGCCGCGTTGCCGGACGCGGCCGGACTGCGGTTTTCCGTTTCAGGGACGGAGAAGGTGTCGAGAATTTCCCAGAGGTTGCCGAGATGGACGAACAGGGAGGTCTCGAAGACATCGAGCCAGAACTCGGTACCGCGCAACGCTTTCCACAAGGCCCGGCGCAGAAAGGCGCGCCCGCCTGAACAGCCTTCGAAGTAGTGTTGTTCGGAAATTCCCCGGACCAGCGGCCAGGCCAGGTCCGTGTAGAGGTCAATGGAAAGTCCTTCGCGTCGCGGGTCCTCGATCAGTCCGACCGTCGAAGAATCCGGATCGGGACAGGTCGGGTCCGGCAATCCGGCCAACTGGACCAGGGTGGCGCAGACGGGCGGGGAAAAGCGCAGGATGCCCGCTCCGTCCACCAGGGCCTGACCGGGGGCGTGACAGGCGCCCTGCTGGACCAGTTCGTCCGGTGTGGCCTTCTGGAGATAGCGTTCCACCCGTCTGCCGTCCGAACTCGCCACATAGACGCCGTGGTGGGCGGCCAGTTCGAGGGGGGCGGGGATTCCGATTCCCGAGCATCCCGACCGTTGCCAGTGCAGCTGCGCGGGATCGAACACCGCCAGCACGTCTCCGG
>DAOPYU010000630.1:0-2028 GCA_035353095.1 Candidatus Sumerlaeota bacterium
GTTGTATTCCTACGCCATGCTGCGCAGCGACGAGGATATGGCCAACAACGACAACCGCGCCCGCAAGGACCGCATCACGGCCAAAGGGGTCGAGATCGGGACCCGTCTGTCGTGGGTGTTGCCCGAGATTCTGGGCCACCCGGAGTCGGAACTGAAGACCTGGGCCCAGTCGTCCCTTCTGAGCAAGTACCGGCGCGACATGCAGCAGATTCTGCGCCAGAAACCGCACACGCTGTCCGAGAAGGAGGAGAAACTCCTTTCGGGCGCCGGGGAGATCCTCGCCGCGCCGAGCCGGACTTTCGGCATTCTGACGAACGCCGACATGCGTTTCCCGGCGGTCAAGGACAGCGCCGGGGTCGAACAGCCGCTCTCTCCGAGTCGTTATCTCAACTTCCTGCTCGACCACGACCGCTCCGTGCGCCAGCGCGCTTTCGAGACTCTGTTCGACACCTACGGTTCCTACCGCAACACCCTGGCGTCCACTCTGGGGTCTCATGTCAAGACGCACAACTACGTGGCCGCGGCGCGCAACTTCCCCAGCGCCCTCGAGGCGGCGCTCCATCCCGACCACGTGCCGGTCTCGGTCTATGACGGCATGATCGCCGCCGCGCACCAGGCCCTGCCGATCTTCTACAACTACATGGACCTGCGGAATCGGTCGTTGAAACTGACGAAGTCCGCCATGTTCGACATGAGTGTCTCCATCGTGCCCGAGTGGGAGATCCAGGTGCCCTACGAACAGGCCTGCCAGTGGATCGTCGAGGCCTGCAAGCCCTTGGGCGAGGAGTACACCACCGCCCTCCAGTCCGCCTTCAAGGATCGCTGGGTGGACGTGTACGAAAACCAGAACAAACGCTCGGGCGCCTATTCGGAGGGGTGTTACGACAGCCTGCCCTACATTCTGACGAACTACCAGGGCACGCTCGATTCTCTCTTCACGCTCGCGCACGAACTGGGCCACTCGATGCACACGTGGCTCTCGAACAAGTATCAGCCGCCGCGCACGGCCGGCTACCCCATCTTCATTGCCGAAATCCCCTCGACCCTCAACGAGGGGCTGCTGTTGCGCTACCTGCTCGAAACGCAGAAGGAGCCGCGGTTCCGCGCCAGCCTCCTCAACCAGTACTGCGACACGTTCCGTGGCACGGTGTACCGCCAGACGATGTTCGCCGAGTTCGAGAAGACCGTCCACGAGAAGGATGCCCAGGGCGACCCGCTCATGCCCGACACCCTGGAAAAGATCTATTTCGACCTCAACTCCCAGTTCTACGGTCCGGGGGTCGAGTACGACGAGGACAAACGGATCGGGCGCGAGTGGTCCCGCATCCCGCATTTCTATTACGATTTCTATGTGTACAAGTACGCGACCTGTTACTGCGCCTCGCAGATTTTCCTCAAGCGCATCGAGGAGAGCGCCGCGCAGCGCGACCAGTACCTCGAACTCCTGAAGTCGGGCAGCCAGGACGACCCGCTCGTCCTGATCCAGAAGGCGGGTGTGGACCTCACGAAGCCCGAGACTCTCCGTTCTGCCTTCGAAACCTTCGACAAGAAGGTGGCGGAACTGGACGAGACGCTGAAGAAACTCTGAGGACCGGAGACGAAGAAACCCAGGAGAAAAAACAGACAGGATTCACAGGATTGACAGGATAAGGAAAGATTCGCCCCTTATCTTGTTAATCTTGTGAATCCTGTCTTGATTTACTCTCTTCATGTTTCTAAAATGATTGAAACGGGCAAGAGGCCACCGCCTCCCCCTCACCACTCCACCTTCACGCCGATTCGGGCCGCTTTTTGTTGGAACTCGCGGGCTTCTCGGCCCGGTTTGGGGTGGCCTTCGGGGGTGGTGGTCAGCCAGCCGATTTCTTCGGCTCGGCGGCGGGCGGCGGTGGGGTCGCCGGCGGTCAGGAGGGCGAGGATTTCGCAGTCGGGGCCGGTCAGGCGCAGGGCGTCGAGGCGATAGTTCTGAAAGGCTTCCCAGGTGAGGGGGACCCAGGGGCGGACGATCTGCTGGCCGATGGCTTCGGCGTA
>DAOPYU010000631.1:0-2026 GCA_035353095.1 Candidatus Sumerlaeota bacterium
CACCGCAACAGGAAAGTAATAGACGGACTCGAATAGTCCTTCACTGATGACCAGATCGGCCACCAACGGGTCGCGCGGCCGTTTCTTCGAGCCGGTTGATCGCATCTCCAGATTCTCGAAACGAAAATGGCCGGAGTCGTCGGTGACCACGCTGACCGTCTTGAGGGCGGACGAATACGCGCTGAGGTTTCGTGTCGTGACAATGGCGCCAGCCACCGGTTCGTTGGCCTCATTAACCACCGTTCCACTGATCCAGCCCTGCCGTGTACTGTAAAGGTTCGACGTCTCACCGGCATACAGCTTCCAGACCGTGACGCATACCTCTTTCTCGTCCGGTCCGTCGTTCAGAGCGAAACTGCAGGCCTTCGGCAGACTGTATTCCCCGACCGCCTGAACGGAAATCCCGGCACGCAGGGGCAAACTGTCCACCTCCACCTCCCCTTTCGCATCAGTGTGAATGGAAAGGGTGCTGTTCATGGGCATCCAGATCAATTGCAGATCAACATCGGGCACGGGGGATTTTTCCGTGTTCACGGTGCGGATCTTCACCCGTCCCCCTTTTTTCAGAGAAAACAGGGATAGGTCGCTTGGGGTACCGGTAACATCCACGTAAAACCGCTCGGCCTGGTAACCCTCGGCCCGTGCCAGCAGGGCGGTTCGCCCCAGCGGGAGCGAGCGGAACTCCGCAAAACCCTGGACGTCCGTTTCTGCGCGCGTAAGGAGTCCATTGCTCTCGGCCTCGACCACCGCTTTGGTCAATGGCTCCTGGGTCGCATAGTCATTGACCAGAACGGTCAGGGGGAAACCGTCCTCCAGGTAGAGATTCACGGGGCCGTTGAGTTTTCCCTTTTGCAACCCGATGTTGCGTCCGCGCGCTGCCCAGTTTCCGGCGCGGGCCGCCAACTGAAACGCCTCGCCCACGACGCGCCGGAACTCGTACCGGCCCTCCGCGTTGGTCAGGGTGGTGGTGGTCTTGTTTCCCCCCTGACCCTCCATCAATGTCAGCGAGACCTCGGCTCCAGCTACCGGCACGTTCTGTCCCGCCGCGTCCGGGGGACTGTAAACAGTTCCGTAGAGTCCATATACGCGCCGCAGACGTAAAATGAGCGGGTCGTGGTCCTTACAGGTCACATCGAAAGCGAATGCGAAATAACTTCGCTCAAACAGAAAGGTCTCCGGTTGTCCCCCCTCGGCTTCGACCCGGACTCTCATCCAGGGCATGGCGTTTCCGTCGGCCAGACGGGCCAGTTCCGCCGTCTTCACGCGGACCCGCCCGGAGGCGTTCGTCTGGGCCGAAAGCGACTGGGACACCGAGGTCCCCATCGCGTCGCGCATCGGGATCAACGTCACCCCGGCCTGGGCCACGGGTTCGTTGTCGTCCGCCCAGAGAACCTGCATCGGCAGGGAATCGATTTCCGGCGGCGTCGTGTCGAAAACGAGCGCCTGAGCGCGTTGTACCAGAGTGGGAGGCGGAGCGGGAGCATCCGAGGCGACAGCGGGCACTCCCGCCGAATAACGCGGAGTGAAATGGAACACCCGGTTGCCGTTGATTCGCAACGTATACAACAACACGCCAATCAATCCCAGAAAGAGAAGCCATCCCACCGCCTTGCGAATAGCAGAGACCTTACCCATATCGTTAGGAACCTTTTGGCGTTCTGTAGATCGCCGTTCTCTGAGTGAAACGAAACTGAATATGGAAAACCTGAGATCTCAGACAAATCTCAACTGACAATATGGAATTTATACGGTTTAAGTTTGAACTTGCAATCAAATTCGTCCAGAAAAACCGCATTGAACTCTGGAGTGGTGGGAATAAATGTCCCTCCATGTTCCACTTCAAACAGGAACATGGAGGGATGGATAGATTGAGTTCAGACTTCCAGGCAGAGAAAAATCATCAACCTGTGCAAGAGGAATCACCTGTCTGGGTTGATCGTTGCGGGTTATTTGTATGTTTACTCCGAATTCTCCTTCCGCATGTGCTCGATCACATCGTCAATGATGCGGTCGAGGTTGCGGGTGG
>DAOPYU010000632.1:0-2014 GCA_035353095.1 Candidatus Sumerlaeota bacterium
ATCGGATGGAATCTCTCGGTTTATCATGGCTGTATCAGACTTCTGGATTCTCCTGCTGGAACAAAGCCCTTCTGAGGACTCCGGGGATGCGGTCGGATCTGAATTCCTTCTCAAGGCGTTGGGGGGCGGTTTGGAAAATCTTCGGAGGAAGTGGATGATTCCGCCGCCCACCGTGCCCCCTGGTGGGTCTGGCGTTCTTCCAGGAGCCGGTCCAGGTCGAGCAGGAACGGGTCGCGGTCGAGGCACCAGCGGGGGGCCAACAGCCGGTTGCGCGGCGCCTGGCCCAGAACGCGATGGACCACGATGGCCGGGTCGAGCCGTTCGAGAAACCGCACCACCCGGTCGAGGTACTCCGCACGATCCATCAGGGGAATTTCGCCCCGGTGGTACCGCTCGGCCAGGGGCGAGTGGGCGTCCACATAGAGGTTGTGGATCTTGACGCCCCACGCACCTGCGCGGCTGAGGAGGTCCGCCCCCGCCAGCATGTCCTCCGCCGTGTCGCCCGGCAGGCCGAGGATCACATGCCCCAGGAACCGGATGCCGCGCCGGCGCAGCCGCTCCGCCGCGTCCACGAACGCCTCGACCGTGTGGCCGCGCCCGAAGGCGCGCAGGGTCTCGTTGCGGGTGGATTGCAGGCCGATTTCGACCCAGAGGAACGTGCGGGCGGAAAACTCTTCGAGCACGTCGAGGACTGCCTCGGGCAGGCAGTCGGGTCGCGTGCCGATGGCCAGGGCCACCACGCGCGGGTCGGAGAGGCCCGCCTCGTAGAGCGCGCGCAGTCGTTCCGGCTCGGCGTAGGTGTTGGTGAAGGCCTGGAAGTAAGCGACGAATTTCTGCGCCCCGATGCGCCCCTTCAGGGCCTGGGCGATGCCGTGCGCCACCTGCTCGCGCACCGGCAGGCCCGTCTGGGCGAATTCGGCGCCCGCACCGCCCGCGTCGCAGAACAGGCATCCGCCGTGGCCCACGGTTCCGTCGCGCGTGGGGCAGGTAAACCCGGCGCTGATGGGGATGCGCTGGAGCCGCTCGCCGAAAATTTCGCGCAACGCCGGGCCTAGCCCACGGTAACGTTTTCCGCCGGGAAAGAGAAGGGGGACGTGGGGTTGGGCTTGCATCGGCATCGCGGAGACCTTACAATGTTTTCAAACCGCCGGGTTGTGGAGGGTCGAACCTCCACCCGGCGACGGTAGCGCATTTGGTGCGCTTCGCCAAGGAGAACCCGCATGTTATTTGGCCCCCAGCCAGAATCCACTCCCGAGGAAGCCTCCCCGGAAAATACTCCCACGGGTTCGGAGGCGTTTGTCGCGTCCGAACCGGAACTCCCGTCCGACGAACCTGAAGTCCCTCAACCGTCCCCCCAGCCCCGGCGCCGCTGGCGCAGCTGGCACCCGCTTTCGGTCGAAGTCCGGCTGATCTTCTGGATCACGATTTTCCTTATCGCGGCGGGCGCCGGTGTGGTCATGGGCAGTTATCTGGGGTATCTTTCCACCCAGACGCCGATCACCGAGCTCGAGTATTATCAACCGCCCCAGCTGACGCGGATTGTGGACCGCGAGCAGAACATTGTGGCGGAAATGGGCGCCGTGGTCAAAAGCAGTTCCAACAATGAAACCCTCGAGGTCAAGCGTCAGGTGTTGCCCCTGCGCGAGATGCCCAGGGAACTGCCGAACGCCTTCATCGCCCTGGAGGATTCCCGTTTCTATCAGCACTTTGGCGTGGACCCCTACGGGGTCATGCGGGCCGTTGTGATGGCGATCCGCCGCGGCGGCAAGGCGAAGCAGGGCGCCAGCACCATCACTCAGCAGATGGTCCGGGACGTGCTGGAGTCGAAAATCACCAAAAAGCGCACGTTCCAGCGCAAGATCAAGGAAATCCTCACGGCCATGCAGGCCGAAGCCAATTATTCCAAGGGGCAGATCCTCGAGTTCTATCTCAACAACACCTTCCTCGGCAACAATGCCTACGGTGTGGGCGCGGCGGCCCAGCGGTATTTCGGCAAGGACATCAAGCAGTTGAC
>DAOPYU010000633.1:0-1996 GCA_035353095.1 Candidatus Sumerlaeota bacterium
CTCACCCGTCTTCCCCCCGCCTCTGGCGGTGTTGCGGGTATGAACTGCCCTGGGGGGCGCGGACGCTGGTGGCGGGGATTTTGAACGTGACGCCGGACTCGTTCAGCGACGGGGGGCGGTTCGATTCGCTCGACCGGGCTCTGCGTCAGGCCGATGCGCTCATCGCCGAAGGGGCCGATCTGCTCGACATCGGAGGCGAGTCGTCGCGACCGGGAGCGGCCCCTGTTTCCACGGAGGAAGAGATCCGCCGGGTCGTACCCGTGGTCGAGGCGATCCACGCGGCGCATCCCGACATCCCGATCTCGGTGGACACGGTGAAGGCCGAAGTGGGGCGGCGGGCGATCGAGGCGGGCGCGTGCATCCTGAACGACATCACGGCGCTGCGGGGGGACCCCGAGATGGCGCCCCTGGCCGCACGAACGAGCGCGGGCGTGGTGCTGATGCACATGCAGGGCGAACCGCGGACGATGCAGCAGGCGCCCGCCTACGCGGATGTGGTGGGCGAGGTGGAGGCGTTCTTCCGCGAGCGGATCGCGGCGGCCAGGCAGGCGAGGATCGGCCCCGAGGCGATCTGCCTGGACCCGGGCGTGGGGTTTGGAAAACGGCTCGAACACAACCTGTCCCTGATTCGGGCGGGACGGCGGTTCGGCGAACTGGGGTGTCCCCTTTTCCTGGGATTGTCGCGCAAGTCGTTCATTGGAGCCCTGCTCGACCTCCCGGTTGGACAACGACTCGAAGGAAGCCTGGCGGCGGCCACGGCGGCGGTACTCCATGGCGCGCACATCGTGCGGGTCCACGACGTGGCCGCCACGCGCCGGGCGGTGACGGTGGCGGACGCGTTGAAGGGGAATGGATAATTGAGAATGGACAATTGACAATGAGCAAATTCCCCAGGGGGAGGAACTTCGGGTGAAAGCCATCTGTTTCGTCATAATCGCAGGGGTATCCGCCTTCTTTGGAACCGGAGGGGGCTGGGCAGGTGACACGGGGACGAGCGGGACAAAAACGGGGACATTTTCCGGGGAGGTCAACCGGTCTGTCCTGTCCGCCCCATCCGGTCAATCTGTCCCATCAGTTATATCGCTCCCATCAGTCCAGTCCGTCCCATCGGTCCCATCGCCCTTATTTCCTCAGACAAAGGGGACGTCCTCCGATTCGCTGGTCCAGGGGTGGGAGAATCCCCCGCGCGAGGCCCGGCTGCGCGCCTACTGGTGGTGGCTCAACGGCAACGCCACGACCGAGGCGATCACGCGCGACCTCGAAGAAATGAAAGCCAAAGGGTTCGGCGGAGCGCTTATCTGCGACGCGGACGGATCGAACCAGGACGGGAACGACCGCGCCCCGCACGGTCCCACGTTCTTCTCGCCCGAGTGGCGCGAACTCTTCAAGCACACCCTGCGCGAGGCCGACCGGCTGGGGCTCGAGATGAGCCTCAACATCCAGAGCGGATGGAACCTGGGCGGGCCGATGGTGACGCCGGACGACGCGGCCAAGAAACTCACCTGGTCGGAGCTGCGCGTAACCGGGCCAGCCAAAGTTGAAGCGGCCCTGCCTGTCCCCCCATCGCGCGACGGGTATTACCGCGACCTGTTCGTCGTGGCGTATCGCGAAAAACCAGCCCCCGCGAAGAAACGTCGCCCGATTGACCAGTTCGAATACAAGGCGATGTACAAGACGCTGAATTTCTCCGCGCCGGACACGACGCCGCTGGTCCAGGACTCGTACGCCGAACCGGACGAGGAGGACACGAACACCCGCGACGTGGTGGACCTGACCCCGGAACTCGCGCCGGACGGGACGCTCCGCTGGGACGCGCCCGAGGGCGAGTGGGAAATCCTGCGCTTCGGCTGTACCATCGGCGACCACTCTCGCGTCTCGACCTCGAGCGAAGGATGGACCGGCTTCGCGCTCGACGTGCTGGATGCGGGCGCGTTTCAACGTTACTGGGACGCGGTGGTCGAGCCGCTGATCGCCGACGCGGGTCCCCTGGCAGGCA
>DAOPYU010000634.1:0-1987 GCA_035353095.1 Candidatus Sumerlaeota bacterium
TTTCAGGCGGGCGAGACGCCCTCCCTCCCAGAAATGCCCCAACCCCGTCTGTCCCACCGGGACGGAACGGCTCACCGAAAACCGACAGACATCCCATGAAGATTCTTTCTGGGAAGGGCTCCATGCCGGGGTACCGGTGCGAACCTGGGCGTTTCAGCCCGCTTGAGCGGGCTCTTCTTCACAACGACTTCCGGATCCTCCTGGAGGTTTTCCGTTGGGTGCATCTCCCGAATTTGTGGGAAGGAGGGGTGTGACGAACCGGATCTATGGGGGTTTTGAAAAGCCCGAAGGGCTTACACATACGATAGCCCTGGGCTAGCGTATGTGGAATCCTTTCAGGATTCTTTCGGGCCCGAACCTTTCGGTGTTTGTCTTGGGAGTCTCTGTGCCGGACGGCGCCAGGTTATTCAAATTTCAGTGAACCTTCTCTCGAATTCGGGAGATGCACCCTTTTCCGTTTTGATGGCGTTTTTCGGTTGACAAATGGCGTTTGTCCACGCAGAATGTGGCCAACAAAATGCAATCGTGGCATTCTGTTTGAGTAACCGGGCATCATGCCCGAAACAGATGTTCCCGATTCAACCGGCTGCGCGGCGAAACAAGGGCCGGACCACCGTATCACAAAAACGCGCCGCACAATCCCGCAGATCGCATACCTGCATTGATGCTGTTCTGACCGTCGCTGAAGTTTCCGCCCTGAGTGGAAGCACCGGTGCGCAGTGTACCCGTTTCGGGCGCCCGCATTGGAAAGGCGCCGGTTGCCGATGGTCTTCACGCCCGGCGCCCGGGCATAGAATCCGAACCCCAGTGGTTTGTACACCCCCATGACCCCACCCTCCAAATCTCCCACTCTTCTGCTGATGGACGGCTTCTCGCTGGTCTTTCAGGCATTCTATGCCATCCGGGGGCTGACCAACGCCCAGGGGGTGCCGACTGGCGCGGTGCTTGGGTTTACGCGCGCGGTCCAGAAAATGCTCACCACCTTCGCGCCGAGCCATGCCGTGGTGGCGTTCGACAGTCCCGGCCCGTCGTTCCGCAAGGCCATCTACGACGCCTACAAGGCCAATCGTGAGGAGCCGCCCGAGGAGTTCCATCAGCAATTGCCCTATGTGTTCCGCATGTTGGACGCCATGCAGATTCCGCGGATCGCCAAAGTGGGGTTCGAGGCGGACGACCTGATCGGGACGCTGGCGCGCCGGGCCGACGCCGAGGGGATTCAGGTTCTGATCGCGACGGCCGACAAGGATCTGTTTCAACTGGTCAATGACCATGTTTCGGTTCTGCGCACCCGTAAGGAGGACATGCAGGTCTATGGGCCTGCCGAGGTCACGGAACGCATGGGGGTACCGCCCGAAAAGATTGTGAGTTATCTGGCGCTGGTCGGGGATACGTCGGACAACATCCCCGGTATCCCGAAGGTCGGTCCGAAGACGGCTTCGGCCCTGCTCCAGCAATTCGCCTCGCTGGACGAGATTCTCAACAACCTCGACCGGGTGGCCAATGCGCGCCAGCGCGCGCTGATCGAAGAGAACGCCGAGCTGGGCCGCCTTTCGGCCCGGCTGGCCACGATTGACTGCGCGGTGGATATCGAAACCGATTGGGAGAGTTTCCGCCTGACCTGGAAACCGGACGCGCCCGAACTGGTGGCGCTGTACCGGGATCTGGGTTTTACGTCCCTGCTGCGCGAGATCAAGGCCGCGCCCGCTGTGTCCTCCAATGGTTTGAGCGCCGACCCGGACGCCGCCTCGGTCGAGGCGGGCTTCGGGGTGTGGGCCGCTGCGCCGGAGCCTGTGTCGGGGCCGAGACCATCGGCATCGCAACCGGTGGAATCGGTTCACTACCAGGCGGTGTTCACCGAGGCCGATCTGCGCAAAGTGGTCGAGGCGATCCGCCGGGCGGGCCGGGTGGCATTTGACACGGAAACCACATCGGTGGATGCCATGAGGGCCGATCTGGTGGGGATTTCGCTCAGTGTGGTGGCGGGCGA
>DAOPYU010000635.1:0-1980 GCA_035353095.1 Candidatus Sumerlaeota bacterium
CCGATTTTGCCCCTCCGGAGGGGGAAGAAAGTCCGAATCGTGTCCGGACGCGGGAAGGCTTGAAACTCGAAAAACCCCTTGTTTATTGGGGATAATGAAGAACGCCCTCCCGGTCTGGAAAATCCGGGAGAGCGTCTTGGTTTTTTGGAGAATGGTGGAGGCGGCGGGAGTTGAACCCGCGTCCGAAAGTGTTGCCGAGCCCACTTCTACAGGTTTAGTCCATCAATTAGGGTTTCGCAAAAGCGCACGCCGGTGGACAGGCTTGCACTCCCACTATCCCGGTAGGATCTCACCCTTGGCCCCCGGGCGGAGGCGGTTGGGCCAGTCTGGAAGTCGACGCCCTTAACACAGTCCCAGACAAACCATGTCAGAGCGGGCTACCTAATTAGGCAGCCAGAGCGAATTGAGTTTCGCCAGTTACTTGTTTGCCACCACTTTTTACAGGGCCTGCGGTGACCGTCCCTGACCTGCAGCGTGCTCTTCATCCACCCCCGTCGAAACCGGTTCGCCCCCATTTGAAACTGGGAATTGACAGACTCCTGCTTTTTGCGTCTGTCAACCGGTTAAACTGAACGTATGGCAGTGCGTGACGCACCACCCTGTTTTCATCATAAGGTACAGGTTCCGGAAAATGCAAGGGAAACCCGCGACAAGCGCGACACGCGTTTTCGATACCCCCGCGCGGTACCTCCTGCGTTTTCATTCGGTTCGCGACGGGTTGTGTGGGATCTTCTCCCGCTCACTTTCTTTCACGAGTCGGGATATTCGAGCGGAATGGGACGAAGAGAGGAGGAAAATGGGAGAAACGCTTGCGTCTGGAGGGCGTCCTCGGTAACATCCGTTCGTTTATCAGGACTTTTTTCGCGAGGGAAGGACTCTTTGTCGAGGAGGTGACATGAAATGGGTGGAAAAATGAGATGGGGGGTGGCCGCCGTGCTTCTGGTTGCCACGATGGCGCTGTCGGGATGCGCGTTGTTCCAGAAGAAACGGTTTTACACCAATCCGGTGATTGACGATGAGAAGACGGAATTGGCCGATCCGACGGTTCTGTTGCATGACGGGGTTTATTACCTGTACGCCACCGAGGGGAGTACCCGTCAGATCCATGTTTACACGTCCTCGGACCTGGTGCATTGGACCCGGGGGCCGCTGGTTTTCGCGCCGGGTGAGAAAGGGGTCTGGGCGCCCGATGTGTTTTTCGATCCGGTGACCCGGAAGTTTTACCTCTACTACACGGTCAACAAGCGCATCGGGGTGGCGGTGGCGGATCGGCCTGACGGCCAGTTCGAAGATCTGAAAAAGACCTTCTGCACGAATGCCATCGACGCCAATATGGTCCGGGACGACGACGGGCAATATTACCTGTATTACGTGCAGCTCAACGATTTCAAGATTCACGTCCAGCGGATGAAGAGCCCGGTCGAGAAAGCGGATGAACCGCCCGTTTTCCTCTTCCAGCCCACGGAACCGTGGGAAAAGGCCAAAGGCTCGGTGACGGAAGGGCCCTGGGTCATCAAACACAAGGGGACCTTTTATATGCTCTACTCCGGTTCGGGCGCCGACTCCCCCTTCTATTCCGTGGGGTATGCCACCGCGCAGAATCCCCTGGGACCGTTCGTGAAGTATGCGGGCAACCCCATCGTCAAGGGGGGGAACGGGATTTTCGGCCCCGGACACGGCTGTACGGCCGTGGACCGCAAGGGCAACCTCTGGCATGTGTACCACCAGAAAAAGAGTGGCGCCATCAAGTGGGACCGGGATATCTGCCTGGACCCCCTCTGGTTCGACCAGGATGGCGTTTTGCACGGCCAGGTCTCGCGGGGGACCGAGCAACCGGCGCCCCAGCCGTGGCGCTGAGAGCCGTCCCCGGCGTTTGGGTGGGCTGCGCCGTCGGAAAGGGGAAGAACCTGAATCCGACGCCGGATGGGTGCATCCCCCGAATTCGAGGGAAGGATGGTTGTGATCAACCGAATCTATCGG
>DAOPYU010000636.1:0-1977 GCA_035353095.1 Candidatus Sumerlaeota bacterium
CCCCAGGGAGGGTGTCCCCATTTCCCAAAGGGCTGAAGGCCCACCCCATTGGGATGGGCGGAAACGCCTTAATCGAACGGGCTTCCAGCCCTTCTGAGAACAACCGGGGTTGTTCCTGGGGGGGGGCAGGCTACGATGGATCGCGCCGTTGGCGCTTGACTCCCGCATTGTTTCGTGGTCCCATTTGCGGAAGTTGGCTGAAGGCTGGCCTTTTGCCTTATTCCGCGTTGAGTCGGCGGACCGAGACGACTTCGGTATTGGGAATCTTGATGCGGGCGCTGCCGGACCGGATCAGGGGGCGCACGACGGTGAATTGCGAATTCTGAACGATCAACTCGGCCTCGAACTTCGCCCCCTGTTTGGTGACGATTTCCACCAGTTTGCTCTTGTCCAGAATGACCCGGGTTTCGCGGGGGGGCGGTGTCGGTTTGGGGGCTGGCATATTGCTCACGGTTTTTCCGGAAGAGAAGGTCTCCCCGCTGTTGCGCAGGGGGGGGCGGGCCGCGGAAGGCGATTTGCCCAGCAGGGCCCACGCCGCATCCGTCCGGTTGCGGCTCTTCAGGTAGTCGTCGGCCGTGTTGCGTGTGGCGGCGGGCTGCTGCGAGGGAAGCGGTACGTTCTTGCGGGGGGAAGGACGCGACAGACCCGGGCGGACCCCGCTTTTCAGCCGGGGGATGTTGACATTCAGGTCGTCCGCATCCATGCGTTCCGCCGGCGCTTCGGCCGAGAATGTGGGCAGATCGGGCAACGTGTCGGTGGAGGCGTTCGGGTCTTCCTCCACTCGGTCCGTGGGTGCCTCAAGCGGTTTGGGAAAGCCGGAAAGAGCCTCGATGACATCGGTCGGGTTGACCGAGTTTGCGACGGACACCGGTTGCATGTCGCTTTTCGAGGGTGGAGGCGGCAGAACCTGCCCGTTGGGGTAGAGAACGGTCTCGATGGTCTGCTGCACGTAGGGCGGGGGATCGTAGGCGGTGGAGAAAACCGTCCGGCCCAGAAAGGCAAAAATGTCCGACCCTTCCGCCTGGGCCAGAACCGGTTGCTGGTAGGAATACAGGAGCGTGTGGACGGCCTTCAGCCCGAGCGCCAGACGCAGCTGCATCACGACATCCGATTCCGGGTTCAGGTGCCCGGACACGCCGACGATCAGTTGGGCCGCGCCGGTGCGCCCCTGCGCAAAATCAATCCACCGGATGAAGCGCTCGACGTTGGTCTTATGGTCGTAGTAGTCTTCCAGCAGGATGGCATGGACCACTCCCTGGTGGCACCACACGGGCCACTGTTGCAACGCGCCCATGAAATCGGGTTCCCCCGGCGCTTTCTCGCCGGGCGGATCGCCCGACGCGATGACGGAGACCGACACGCGCGCGCTGGACCGCGTGTCCAGAACCGCTTTCGAGAGCCGGGCCAGCAGGTAGGTCAGCCGTTCCTGACGCCAGCTGATCCACTGCGGTTCAGATGGCTCGGGGATGCTCCCATCGGTCAATTGCATCTGTTTGCGGTAGTCCGCCAGAGCTAGGGGATTGTAACCCCAGTTCTTGTTCGCTTCCGGGTAACGCCACCCGGCAAAATGGACCCCATCCACCGGATACTGACTCACGACCTCCCGCACGATGGATTCCAGGTATTCGGCCAGTTGGGGAACCCCGGGATCGTAGTACACCCCCCCCGTGGCGTCTTGGGTTTCTCCCGAGCGGCTGCGGGTGACCCAGTCGGAGTGTTGGGTCATGGGATGGTTGGCGTCCTGCGCGGGGCGGGTCTTGGTGTTGTGAAGGGTGAGCAGGTCCAGCACGGCGACCACCCGCAGGGGAGGCTGGTCTTTGCGGGTGGTTTCTTCCAGCAGGGCCTTCAACGGGTCAAACGAGGGATTTTCCGGGTTCAGGGGGGGGAGGATCTTCGAGGGGTAGAGGGCGCGCCCGAACGTGCTGCATTCCACAAAAATATGCGTGACGTTGGCTTTGCGCAGGCGCTCGGCCAATG
>DAOPYU010000637.1:0-1976 GCA_035353095.1 Candidatus Sumerlaeota bacterium
GGTACCGCCACTTCCCCGGCATCTCCCGACTGGACTCTGGTCATTCCCGCCTACAATGAAGAAGCCCGGTTGGGAAACTCTCTCCGGACCATTCTTCAGTTTGTCGTGCAACGGGCCCCCCAGACCTTTGAAGTGATCGTGGTGGACGACGGCTCAACTGACGCTACGGCGGCGCTCGTCGAGCGCGAATTCCCCCAGGTGCGCCTCCTGCGCAACCCCGGCAACCGGGGCAAGGGATACAGCGTGCGGGCCGGTCTGCTCGAGGCGCGCGGGCGTTGGGTGTTGTTTTCCGACGCCGACCTCTCCACCCCGATCGAGGAACTGATTCCCTGCGAGGAACACCTGAAACAGGGGTACGACGTGGTCATCGCCTCGCGGGCGCTGCCCGACTCGATTATCGAAATCCACCAGGCCTGGTGGCGCGAGCGCAGCGGACGGCTCTTCAACCAGCTCGTCCGCCTCATTTCCGGCCTGCCCTACCCCGACACGCAATGCGGATTCAAGGCCTACACCCGCCCGGCGGCGCGGCGCATCGCCCGCCTCCAGCGGCTCGACGGGTTTGCCTTCGACGTCGAGCAACTCCGGCTGGCTCAAATGCTGAAGTTGCGAGTGGCCGAAATCCCGGTCCACTGGATCAATTCCTTCGCCACCCGGGTCAACTTTCTCTCGGATGCCCCCCGGATGCTGCGCGACGTTCTGCGCGTGCGCTGCATGCGGTACGACCTGACAGGACGACAAGAGGACAACGCGTAAGAAAAAAGGGGAAGGTCTGAACGGGGCAAGAACCGCGCCGACAGCACGAAGCAACATTATCTCGATTGAAAAAATCTTCCCGCGCCCACCCCGTCCCTCTCAGAACGCCCGGTCGGCGGCAAACCGGCAGAGCGCCTGAAACAGGTCGGCGGACTGGCGGAGCGCCAGAGACGGAATCAACCCCTCGGCCTCACGGGCAAACGAACGGGCTTGTTCCTCGGAAAACTCCAACCCTCCGTATTTCCGCAGAAGGGGCAGCACCCGGTCCATCTGCCGCCCGTTGCGCAGTTCGCCCAGGAGCGCCTCGCGGTCCTGCGGGGAGGCCTGTTCGCAGGTATAAACGATCGGCAGGGTCAGTTTGCCCTCGGACAGGTCGTGCCCCTGAGGCTTGCCCCACTGTTCACCCAGCGCCGTATAATCCAACACATCGTCCGTAATCTGGTACGTCATGCCGATCAGGCGGCCGAACTCGGCCAGGGTCCGGCGCGTTTCGCCCGTTGCCCCTCCCAGAACCCCACCCACTTCGGCGCAGAGCGAAAAGAGCGCGGCGGTCTTGCACCGGATAATGTAGTAATAGTCTTCCCGCGACAGATTCTGTCCGGCCTTTTCGATCTGGAAGATTTCGCTTTCGCACATCTGGCGGGTGGTCTGGGCGATGAGGCGCGTGACCTGGGGATCGAGGGTCGAGAGCGCCAGGTCGAAGGCGTGGGCGAAAAGCAGGTCGGCCATGAGGATGGCCACATTGTCCCCGAAGCGGGCATTGACCGAGGGACGCCCGCGCCGCATGGTCGTTTTGTCAATCACATCGTCGTGCAGGAGCGAGGCCACGTGGACCAGTTCAACGGCCGCCGCCGCCCGCAGCACGGCATCGTCGGTCTGCTTCGAACCGCTGACGGCCTGCGCCACCAGAATCAGGAAACGGGGACGCAGTTTCTTGCCCCCTCCCAGGTTGCAATGCTCCGCCACCTCCTGCAATAAGCGGCCTTCGGCCTGTACGCAGGCGCGGATATGCTCTTCCACCCGGGCGATTTCGTTATTGAAAGGCAAAAACTGCAAACTCAATGCTTGATTCTCGCTTTCACCACCATCGGAATACCGAATACTCCCTCCGGCGTCGGCCCGGGCGCACGTGGCCGACGTCAGAAAACCACCGAGAGTGTACGGTCTTCCGTCCGGACTGTCAACCATACAGAATGGCAGGGCGTCTTCCGGGTGCAACCCAC
>DAOPYU010000638.1:0-1975 GCA_035353095.1 Candidatus Sumerlaeota bacterium
CATCCCACATCGTGAAGAGTTCAGAAACACTGGTTTGTTCTGTTTCCAGACAGCGCATCATTCGAGGGTGGGCGGGATCGTAAAGCGTCAGGGTTATTTTCTTGATGTCAGTCGCGTTCGGCAAACCTTCCAGCCAACACCCTACCCGAACGGGAGTGTCCAGATAGGTAGAATCCGGTTGACCATCTTCTTTGAGAATTGTCAGGCCATTGTAATCCACCGCTTTACGCCGGGGAATCCACGCCGGATGCTCCCATTCCATCCGGTAGAGCCACAGGTTAGACGAGGCTGCGGACATTGAGGTATCGTCCGTTTGGTCTTTCAAACTTGGTTCACAATAGGGCCAGAATTGACCGACATGATATTGACAGAGATTATATTGATTTCCCGAGTCAGTCAATGAACGGGCTAATGGATTCGCCCCCACGACGAATGTTGAAGGCCAGGTATCGCCCGGCGTATGGTAAGCATCCATATTGTAGGATCCGTAGTTGTAATACCCTCCTGACTCATTTTTTGAAACAGATGCATCTATTTCCTGTATCGTACATGCTTCATCACTCAGACTGGCAGAATTTGCGATACCATACCAAAAAGTCCAGTTTCCTGTCCTCGCGCCATTCGGCTCCATCCAGTAGCGGCACCCTAAACGAAGGCCATAGTCCGAAGGAGTTCCACCGGGAATATAAGGTCGCCGCCAATTTTTGTAACTGACGTCAGAAAATGTCCCCTGGGGCCAGGCAAAGTAGATGCGGGTTTGTCCCTGCGGTTCCGGACACAGAACACTCCCAACCCCATCCGTCAACAGTTTATAGTACTTCTGGAAATTCGGTGCGGGCGGGTCTCCCGGATCGGCGGGAAGCGGGGGAATAGAAGGAGGCGATGACGGCACCTCTGGCAAGGGCGCTCCGGCAAGGGCTGCCGTACCGGAGGCATTAACCGTCATGAGCAGTTTCCCTGCGGTTGGACTGGTCAGGGTGTAGAGACTGTTGGTCGTGTCGAATTCCTGTTGCCCGACCTCGATTGTCCCCGACGTGAACAGATCGCCCGTCGTACAATCAATGGCAAACACAACCGCCTGTGTGGTATTCCGAATCGCCCAGTACTTTTTGTTCGCATTCAATGTGATGGCGCCGGAGTTTTCATGGACTGCCCCTTGGAGAAACCAATACCCGTCATCGGTAAAACGCGCGACTCCCTGTCCGCTCGCGTTCTTGATTACAATCAAGTTGACGTCGGTCTGGGCCAGGGCCGAAAAGGCGGTGAGATGCGAACCGAACATGAGCGCCAGTCCAAGCGCGAGGATAAACCGGGTATTGCAAAGCGGGCCGGCGAAGGCGCGGCGCGCGGAGGTGTCAGGGGTCAGCATGGGGCAAAAGTCCTTTCGCTGTCAAGGGGAAGCCGACTTGGGAGCGCGGTAAACACGCATCCCCCGGTCAGTCCAATCAAAACCACATTTTCAACCACGAAAAACTCGAAACACTCGAAAAACCGATTCACCGAACTACGAACCGAACAAAACCGATCATTTTCAACCACGAAAAACTCGAAACACTCGAAAAACCGCTCAAACTACCTTCATACAAAAGCACAAAAACGAGGCCGAAGTTTTCGTGTTTTTCGTGTCTTTCGTGGTTCTCGTTCTTGTCCTTCGGGTCACCTCACTTCAGGTTCATCGAGACCGCACGGGCCGGGGCCGGAGCACCCTGGGTCCGCAGGGCGGCGGCGAAACGGGCACGCAGGGCGGGCGCGAGGAGTTTGGCCAGGCCTTCGGTCTCGGACGCAGGGGCCGTGGGGGCAACCATGAGGCGCAGGAACTTGCCCGTGGTGTCGTCGAAACGGACCCCCTCCTTCAGGCGGCGAACGGTCTGGCCCGTGGGTTTCTCGCGCTGAACAACGGCCTGGGTCTCGAACTTTTCGACCGCGCCGGTGGCGGCGTCGTAACGGTAGCGCGTCACAGTCTCGACCGACTCGA
>DAOPYU010000639.1:0-1971 GCA_035353095.1 Candidatus Sumerlaeota bacterium
GGTGGGAGGGCGGGCGTCTCGCCCGCCTGAAAGAAAAGCCGAGGCTGGGATGTTCAACTGCGGTCTTCGGGCTGAACCCCGATGCGGAAAAGCCCGCCCCTGCCCCGGAATTCTCCCGAAAGACCGGGACTCAGTGTCTCCACGAAGTGTACCCAATCGGTAACAGTGTGGCATCCACGAAACGGAACTTCATAACCCGTTAACGATCAACCCTCCACCTCACACTTTCGCTTTTCCCCTCTGCTCCGGCGGTAACACTCCTCGCAAGACGCATCGGGACCGCACACCCGATGTTCATCGCAAGTACCTCAAGAAACAGGAGTTGCGTTCTTAATCGCATATCACATATTGCTGGCACGCCGGTTGCACAAAACCTGTCTGCAGAGTGAATCCCCTCCTCTCTTGAAGGGCCTGAAATTCGAAACAGCCGAGGTGCTTCTCTCCATGCCTGATTTCGCTATTGTCGCCCTCGGCAACTCCGACCTTCAGGTCCTGGTCGAAACGGTCCTGAGCGATATCAACCTGACCCCGCTCGTGACCCACGAGGTTGATCGGATTTTGCACCTGATCACCGAACGGCCGGTCCGGTTGCTGGTGCTCTCACTGTCGCTCTTTCAGTATCACCCGGACGCCCTGCGCTATCTGCAACATTATTGCCCGGAAAACAGCGTGCTGCTGATTGCCGACAGCCCGTTGCAGGCGCACCGGGCCCACGTGACCTTTGGGGGCTGTACCCACCACGTCTTCTTCTACCCCCCGTCGCCCCTCGAAATCCGCGAGTTTGCCCTCACCGCGCTTCGCAAACAGGCCAGCAAGAAGGGGATACCTTTTGAAACGGAGAAACCTGAAAACGGGTAACCGCTTGGAATCTTATTCCAGTTCACAAAGAATTATCTAATCGAATCAGAAAGAGGGAACACACCATGAAAAACATGAAACTGGGGACCAAAATAGCGGCCGGTTTCGCGCTCCTCCTGGCCATGACCGTGATTCTGGGAATCGTGAGCTGGATCGGACTGTCGAGCATCAGCACCCGGTTGACACTTCAAGAACAAGGCGCCAAGTGCCTGGAAAACTCGAACAAGTGCGGTTACTTTCGACGGGATTTCAGCAAGAACGGTTTCGATAAAGACACCGATGGCAAAACGGCCGCCGACAAATGGATAGACACCTATGCCACCTTTAAGAAGGCTGTGGACGATTTGAAAGCCCTGCCCGGTCTGAACGAGGCCGATCAACAGAAGGTTCTCGCAGCCAGCACCCAGTTGAATGAATACCGGACCGCCTTTGACGGTTTGATGACTTCCCGCAAAACCAAAGACGACGCCCTGGCGGCGTGGGCCGAGGTGGGCGGTAAAATCACCACGAGTATCGGCAAAGCCATGACCGACACGATCAAACCGGCCCAGAAAGCCGCACTCGCGGCTTCCGACGCCAAGACGCTTGGACAATGGGATCAGATCGCCACGGAACTGGACGAAAAAGTGATCCAGGCGTTCCTCCTGTTGCGGGTCCGGGCAAACGCCTTGTTCGCCTCGAACAAGGATACGGACTACGAAAATTATCTGGCCCAACTCAAAGTGGTGAAAGAGGGAGTGGCCCAGTGGACCGAGTTGACAAAAAGCGATGCCAAACTCCAGCAGGCCGCCCAGGAAATCACCACCCAGATGGTCGAGTACGAAAAGGCCGGGATCGCCTATAAAGCGGGGATAGACGGTGGCAGACAAGCCGACACCCAACTGGGTATAGCCGGGTCGGCCGCCATGACCTCGATCACGGAAGTACAAAACTCGCTAAACACCGAAATGGATACCATGATGGCTCGTACAAACCGAATCGTCCTGGGGGTGGCCGTGGGCTGTGTGATCTTCGGCATCCTGATGGCCATTCTCATCACCCGCAGTATCGTGGGGCCGATCCGCCAGATCATCGAATCGCTCAACGAGGGCGCCTCCATGCTGACGAGCGCCT
>DAOPYU010000640.1:0-1968 GCA_035353095.1 Candidatus Sumerlaeota bacterium
GATGTGCGCCGGCGACGTCTACCTCTTCTTTACCGACGGGGTCACCGAGGCCATGAACGTCGACGGGGAGTTCTTCGGCGAGGAGCGGTTGCGCAAACTCTTCCTGGAACTGGCCGCCTCGCCCACACCGGCCAAGGAGGTCCGCGACGGCATCACCGCCGCCCTGAAGCGATTCCACCGGGGCACCCAACCCTTCGACGACATCACCCTGGTGGTGGTGCGGGTCGACAGGTCACCGACCACGGGCACTTCCTTCTTCTCCGACCTGTAACCCAGGAAGGCGAGATGAAAAGACGATTGGGGTCAGGTCTCAACATAAGACATTGCATAGGATCCTGGCCAGAACTACAATCAAGTCATGTCACGACCTTTGCGTATCGAATTTGAGAATGCTTTCTATCACGTGATTTCCCGGGGGGTGCGCGGCGAAATCATTTTTAGCAACGCAGAGGACAAGAAAAAATTCCTCAACAAATTGAACGTGGTGACCACCAAGTGGCATTGGAAAGTTCATGCCTATGTATTGATGAATAATCATTACCACCTTTTGGTAGAAACACCTTTAGCCAACCTGAGCCAAGCCATGCATCAACTCAACACCAGCTACGGGAATTGGTATCGAAAAAGGGCAGAGTTGATAGGTTCGATATTTCAAGGGCGATACAAAGCAATCCTTGTGGACAAAGACGAGTATCTCAAAGTGCTCAGCGCCTATATCCATCTCAATCCGGTCCGAGCTGGAATCGTGGAGGATCCGGTTTCCTTCCCATTCAGCAGTTGCAGATATTATTGTGGCCAAGTGGGCGCTCCGAGTTTCCTGCATTTGCATGAATTATCGGCTCTGTTTTCTGGACCGGAAGAATATCGGGAATTCTTACATGGATACAAAGACGATGGAAGGGAACTGGCCAGGGCGGAAGCCTATGGGAAGAACTCTCTACTCGGCAGCAACGAATTCTTGAGAAAAGTGTTTCGTAAACTCAAGAAATCCGGCACAGAAGTCTCCGGACGAGAAACGCCATCGAGCAAACCGATGCGTCAGGTAAGTATCGAGGACATCCTTGAGTGTCTGATTGCGGAGATGAATCTTCCCGAAGAAATGATCTGGAAAAAGGGGAGTAGGGGAAATATCCCCCGTAAATTGGCGATCTATGGGATGAATCGGTATACCAGGCTGGGATTGTCCGAGATAGGAACCTTGTTCGACATGGATTATGCGGCGGTATCCGCTATGGTCAACCGGTTTGAGAAGGAACTGTTGGAAAAGCCCAAGCTGACACAATTGGCGCATACCCTGGAGCAGAGAGTCAACAGACGGAGGATATCCCAGCAGTGAAGGCTCTTTCAAGGGTTCGGTAATGTCTTATGTTGAGACCTGACCCCGATTTATGCGCATCAGACTGTGAATTGAGGAAAACCCTGGAGAAGCAATGCCGGAGGAGGGAATCGAACCCTCACAAGGATAAACCCCGTCAGATTTTGAGTCTGATGCGTCTGCCAATTCCGCCACTCCGGCAAGCCAAGGCATTATAGCCGAGGGGCGGGGCGGGTGTCAATCGCGACCGGGGCGCCCCCCCGCTCACTCCGCCAACTCGAGCAGCCTCTCGCCCGCCCCTTCCAGGAACTCCTTGACCCTGAGCAGGAAGGTCGCCGCCTCGCGGCCGCCGACCAGCCGCAGATCGTAGGAGAGGGAGACGTACATCATCGGCCGGACCACCACCTGGCCCTCGCGGGCCACTGGCCGGTCCTGCACCACGTGCAGGCCCAGGATCCCCGCCTGGGGGAAGACGGGCATCGGCGTCGCCAGCAGGGAGCCGAACACCCCGACGTTGGTGATCGAGAACGTCCCCCCACGCAACTCGTCGGGCGAGAGCCGCCCGTCCCGCCCCCGTTCGGCCAGTCGGGCGATCTCCCGCTCCAGGGCGGGCAATGACAGCCGCCCCGCACCGCGTACCACCGGAACGAGCG
>DAOPYU010000641.1:0-1952 GCA_035353095.1 Candidatus Sumerlaeota bacterium
GAGCGCGGGCTTTGCAAGCCTGAGGTCGTGGGTTCGATCCCCATCAGCTCCACCACTCTCCAGAAAACAACAACGCTCTCCCGGATTTTTAAGTCCGCGAGAGCGTTCTTCATTTTCAAACGCCGCCTCCAAGCAGGAAGATGACAGGAGAAGTCTGTCCCCACAACACCCGACCGGGAAAAAGAGTTCCATCTTTTTCCCGGGAATGGAAATTTATCTGAATTTTACTTCCCTTTCCGCGAACGATATCGAGAATTCAGATGAGGTGCTTCCCTTTTCCTGTCTGAAGAAGGGAAGCACCTCGCTGGTGAGGGTACAAGGACAAGCACCTTTTTCAACCAGGTGTGGCCTGTTTTACCCACGCCTCACCTTCCGGCGTCCGACGCCAGGCGAAATACGCGTTGAGGGCTTTGAGCGATTCGGCGCCGGGCACCGGCCCCGTATGCGGCGTCTGGCTGAAGTACATCACGACCGGATTGGCGTCGCTGAAGGCGGGCCACTCGGGGAGACTTTCGCCATTGGGATCGCCCCGCTTGGCAAAATTCGTCCAATAGGTCCCCATGGCCTCCGAGATTCCCAAGTCGGTCTTCGTTGTCTGCGGATTCGAGGGATCGATATGCTGAAAAACGTAGGACACGTCCATGCCATGCGGCGAGCCGGAACCGGCCCGGGGTGAGCCTTCCGGAAAATCCGGGTGCTGGTCGAAATAGTAATAGAAGACCTTGGATTTACCGGTCTTCGTCTGGAGTCGCGCCCAACTCCACGTGTGCCACCCGAACGCCGCATCGCGGGCCAGGTCGCGCGCGGTCTTGGGAACCTTGTCCGGGTCGGTGGGATAGGCCTTGATGAGATCGTCGGCAAACTTGCCGTAACGCTTCTTGACGCCGTTGATGTAGTCCTCGGGGGATTTCGGGGGGGAAAAACTCGCGCCTTCGTCCGAGTTGTAACCCACCAGAATGGGCGTGTCATTGTACTTCCCCGCCTCGTAGAGTCTGTATTGGTCGTCGGGAATCACGTAGCCATCAACAATCGGCCAGCCACGGCCTCCCGGCAGCTTGTCGGGAGCGATTTTCCGCAGTTCCGCGATGGAGACCCCGCCCGCGTTCCTGGCGAAGGCCTCCCCGTCGCGTTCCGCGTCCGCCAGGCGTTTCATGTTCTCGCCCGGATAGGTGGTGGGACGCGAAGGCCCGAACGAACCACCGCTTTGCGAAATGGCGCCATGAAACAGGCCTTTGGCCAACGGCGACGCGCACAGCATACTGACCGAGATTCCCCCCGCCGACTCGCCGAAAATCGTCACCTTATTGGGATCGCCCCCGAAAGCGGCGATATTCTTCTGTACCCACTGAAGACCTGCGATCTGATCCATCAGGCCGTAGTTCCCGGAAGCGTGGTCCTTGTTCTCGGCGCTCAATTCCGGGTGCGCCAGAAACCCAAGCGTTCCGACACGATAGTTGATGCTCACCAGCACCACGCCCTTTTGGGCCAGTTTTTCCCCGTTGTAGTTCGGTTCGGAAGTGGACCCACCCCCGAATCCGCCCCCGTAAATCCACACGAGCACGGGAATGCGGTCGTTCGCGGATTTCGCGGGCGTCCAGACATTCAAATACAGGCAGTCTTCGCTCATGTCCGAACCGTTTCGCGGCCCCTGAATGGGGGACGGACCAAACTGGGTGGCCTGCCGCACGCCTTCCCATTGGGCGGCGGGTTGAGGCGCGCGCCAGCGGAGATCGCCCACCGGCGGCGCGGCGAACGGGATGCCTTTATAAATCGTCAATCCGTTTTCAGACGTGCCCTGCACCCATCCTCCCTCGACCGTGACCGGCTCGGGTTTGACCGACTCGGGCGACTGCGCAAGGCCCAATCCGGCCGTAAATGCCAAAAACATGAGAACGAGAGACAATTTCTTCGTCATACAAATGGTTCCTTCCCTGCAATGTCAGTCTTTCCGC
>DAOPYU010000642.1:0-1952 GCA_035353095.1 Candidatus Sumerlaeota bacterium
CCCAAATGCAGTCTGCTGGTCCTGCTCTACGAAGCGCTCGACCCGCACCCCGCCCTGCTCGACCGGCTCGAACACGCTCTGTCGGACAATCCGCCCCATGCTGCGCGCGACGGCGGGGTGATCCGGACCGGGTACCACGAACGCCTCGACGAGGTCCGCTCGATCGCCCAGAACACCTCTGAGTGGATCGAGTCCATGCGGCAGGCCGAGATCGCCCGCACGGGCATCTCGAACCTCAAGATCGGCTACAACAAGGTGTTCGGCTTCTTCATCGAGGTATCCAAGGGCAACATCGGCAACGTACCGCCCGATTACATCCGCAAGCAGACCCTGGTCAACGGTGAACGCTACATCACCCCCGAACTCAAGGAAAAGGAAGAAATCATCCTCCACGCGCAGGAGCGGATCGCGGAAATCGAGACGGAACTCTTCGAGCAACTGCGCGCCGAAGCGGCCACCCACACCCGCTCGATCCAGCGCCTGGCGCAGTGTGTGGCCCAGATCGACTGCCTCTACGGCCTGGCGGCCGCAGCCATCGCGGGCAACTACACGCGCCCCGTCGTGGACGACAGCGACGTTCTGGAAATCCACGACGGACGCCACCCGGTCATCGAGGCGCTCCAGAGCGACCGCCCCTTTGTTCCCAACGACACCCAGCTCTCGCAATCGCACGACCAGATTCTGCTGATCACCGGCCCGAACATGGCGGGCAAATCCACCTTCATCCGCCAGGTGGCGCTTCTGACGCTGATGGCCCAGATGGGCAGTTTCCTGCCCGCCTCGAGCGCCCGCATCGGCGTGGTGGACCGCATCTTCACCCGCGTGGGGGCAATGGACTACCTCGTGCGAGGCCAGAGCACCTTCCTGGTCGAAATGAGCGAGACGGCCAATATCCTCAACAACACGACGGACCGCAGCCTCGTGATCCTGGACGAAATCGGACGCGGCACCTCGACCTACGACGGCCTGAGCATCGCCTGGGCCGTCGCCGAATACCTCCACAACGTTCCAAACCGTCGCCCCCGGACGCTCTTCGCCACCCACTACCACGAGCTCACCGACCTCGAAAACACGATGGACCGCGTGCGCAACTACAACGTGGCGGTCCTCGAACAGGGGGGCGAGATCACGTTCCTTTACAAGATCGTCCCCGGTTCGACCGACCATTCGTACGGTATCTACGCGGGGAAAGTCGCCGGTCTGCCCCACGAGGTCATTGACCGCGCGCAGGCCATCCTGCACCAGCTCGAATTCGGTCATACTCCCCAGGGCAAAGAGCCGGCGCCGGACCGTCGCGTCAAGGTCACCTCGGACACGGGCATGGTCCAGCTCAGCCTCTTCGACGGCCCGAACCACCCGGTTCTCGACCGTCTGCGCCGCCTCGACGTCAACCACCTCACCCCGGTCCAGGCCATGCAACTCCTCGAAGAACTCACCCGCGAGGCGCAATGACCCCCCTCTCCTCAGCCCCCGAGAAATTGGAAGCCTTTAACCGCAGTTGAAGCGCCAACGGCGCGGATTGATTGTAGCCAGGGGCAAGCGAAGCGTCGCCCCTGGGAGGATGTCCCCATGTTCAGAAGGGCTGAAGGCCCGCCCGATTGTGGTGGGGAGAAACGCGTGGATGAAACGGGCTTTCAGCCATCGTGAAACCAACTCGGTCTGTTCCTGGGACGATGCCCAATCTACAATGGCTCGCGCCGTTGGCGCTTGACCACCCCTGCGGATTCTCTCCTCAGATCGAGAACTCTTTCCCGGGGAAACAACAGTGGCTGAAATCTTCCGAAAGAATCAATCCCCCGCCAGCGACCAGTTCAGTTTGATGTCCCCCATATTCTCTCCGTAACCGGCCACGACGATGTGGTAGGTTTCATTCGCATTGACGCGCAGTTGCACACGGCTGAAGAGGTTCGTGGGATATTCGATGTCGTCGTTGCTGACCAGCAGTTGCGCGG
>DAOPYU010000643.1:0-1944 GCA_035353095.1 Candidatus Sumerlaeota bacterium
GGGCCAACTGCCGCGCCAGTTCCCAGTAGCGGTCCCCCAGAATCGTCACCGCTTCCAGCGCCGTGGCCATGGCTTCGCCATATTCCGTCCCGAGCGCGCGCGCCTGCTGTTGCGCCTGAACAACTCCGATCCGCAGAACTTCCCGCAGGTCGGGGATAGTATGCCCCGTCACCGGCTCGACAAAATAGACCACCTCGCGCGTCTCATCCCCCGTCGCCTGATAAACCGCATGCAGATCCCGGACATAATCGGTGTCCGCCCAGTAATTGCGCACCCGCTCGATACGCTCCGCGGTCAACCCCGCCTCCTCGCGCGGCGCAATATCGTTGTAGATCGCCGTGGGATCGCAATATCCGGCAAACTCCTCGACCTTGAACGACGGATTGATGAGCGCGTAGGAAGGCGAGAAGGCGCAGTCCTGGCTGCCCGCGAGGGCCGATCCGGCCTCGATCCGCAGGGGCATCCGACGCGCCACCCGGCTCAGAAGGTGTGCCTGGCCGAGCGCGCCGTCCGGCTCGAACCCTTCGCGTCGCATCGCCTCGCGCTCCTCCATCCGGATTTCCTGAACAAGGAACCAGTCCTCCAGAAGCGTCTGACGGCGTTTCGCCGCCCGGACCTTTTCCACCCCCTCACGCAGGACTTCCACCCACGATTCCGTCGCCACCGTCATTGTTCCATCCCCTTCGGAGTTCAGAATTTTTCCTCACAAGAGCACCCTGGCCTCATGCCCCCGTTCCTGCAGAATCGCCGCCAGAGACTCGGCCCGTTCCCGGTCGGGTACCGCCACCCCCACCATCGGATACTCCCAATCCAGCGCGGCGTACTTCGGTTCTCCCAGATGGTGCAGACGCAGGATTTCCACCCGAACCGGGTCCCATCCGCCTCTTTGCGCCCGCTCCCGGCGAAGACTCGACAACTCCGAGAGGAAATCGCCGATCCGGCTCATTTCCTCCGGCGAATCGTTGAACCCGGGAATCAGCGGGATACGCAGAGTCATGCGGGGCTGAACCTGTACCGCCTGGCGCAGATTCCACAAGACCCGTTCGTTTCCCAGTCCCGTCCATTCCCGGTGCAATTCAGACGTGGCGCACTTCAAGTCGCAGATCAGCAGGTCCACCTCGCCCGGAATCGAAGCAAAAGTTTCCGTGGCCGCGTTGCTTTCGACAGCGACATGGATCGCTTCCCGACGCAGAAGCCGGACGGCCTCCAGCACTTCCTCGATCTGTAGCGTCGGCTCTCCCCCGCCAAACGTGACCCCGCCCTCGGTCCCGAACAGTCCCCGGGCCTTCAGCACCCGCCGGACAATTTCGGAAGGGGACACGTCCTCCCCCACCCACTCGAACGCCGGGTGCCGCCAGACCTGAATGCACCGGCGCTCGCGGCAGGTGACACACCGCTCGCGCGACAGGCGCCACCCGCCTGCGTGTTCCGTCACCGCTCCTTCCGGACAGGCCACATCCGGTTGAGCCGCCCGGCCCGGGCGAAACAACATCTGGGGCTCGGTTTCGATCCCCTCCGGGTTGGCGCACCAGCGGCAGTTCAGGTTGCATCCCTTCAGATAAACCACCCACCTCCGTCCCGGTCCGTCGTACCCTTCGCTCCAGCCTGTCGCAAAAATCCGCATTGACCGCCTGTCCACTTCCCCGCTTCTTCCCGAGACCTGCCGGAAAGAAGCGAACCCGTCCTGTCCCCGTGTGGAATCCGTATCACCCGCGCAAAACCGAGCAAGATTCGAGACGATTCCCCACAACATGATACGTTTCCATGATAGGGGAGCCCGAGTCTTCCGTCAATACTTCAGCGCGTCTCCAGATCGAAGTTCCGCGAAATGGCCTCTGGACGAAACCCCAGAAACTCCTCATTGTCGAACCGACATTCCCTTATATTCGGGCTCTTACACAGACCGGAAGGCGGTTCTGAGGTAACATGGGCGTCTCGCCCATG
>DAOPYU010000644.1:0-1944 GCA_035353095.1 Candidatus Sumerlaeota bacterium
TTCTTCATCCGGAACACATTCTCACCCGGATACGCCACACCCGCCGGATTCGGGGTATAGATTTCCTCGACCCCCAACAGTTTCAGCGCGTCGTACAGGACGCCGCCGCAATGCTGGAACGCCACCGCCGCATGGTGGTGGAACTTGCCCAGCAGCACGTGACGGTAGAACCGCCCGAAGCCCGGCAGGTAGGCCGTGCCCGTGCTGCCGAACGTCTTCGGGTCCAGATCCAGAAACTCGCCCTCGATGATGTAGGCGCGCATCTTGTCGCCCACGCCATGCACCTGAACCACCGTGATGGGCGACGCGGCGATCTGGCCCTCGACCGTGCCGCGCGTGATGTCGGCCGGTTTGTCCGGCTCCATCGTCCGTTTCATGATGACCTGCGCGCACATTTTCGGATTCTTCATCCGGTTCGTGTCCGTGTTGCCGCAGTGGAAAAGCCCCACCATGTCTTCGATCGGGTACTGCTCGAGGCTCTTGTCCAGATCGCGCGGGATGCTGTGGTTCAGGTCCAGAATCGTGACGCTCTCGCCCGTGGCGTACTGACCCATCAGTTCGGCAATCAGGGAATAAGCGTCGTTCTCGCACGCGATCGGGAAGCCCTTGCCCGCCAGGCGGCCATTGATGAAACAGGGCGTGTGACGCAACCGCCATTCCTGTTCGGCCCAGCACTGCGTCGTGGCGCCCGACAGTTTCAGCTGGTCCTTGAGATTCAACAGCGCCTGCTCGTACGCGGACAGGCGGTTGATGAACCCATCGGTCGGAATATTGCCCACCGCCTGGTTCATTTCCTTCTCAATCACCGCCAGGTCGGACTTGCCCTTGACCTTGTCCACTTCGTTGGCCAGATCGAAGAAACCCAGTTCCTCGACCTCGACCCCGAGTGAGAAGATGGACGCCAGGTTGTAATTGCAGGTTTCGAAATCGCGCGGACGCGGCCCGAACAGGCCGATCGTCATGTTCTGCGTCCCCTTGACCACCTTCATCACGTCCATGAAACGCGCAATCTCTTCCACCCCACGCGCGCAATCCACCAGCGGTTGCTCGGGAATGAAGACCCGGCCCATCAACCCGCGCTTCTCCACCGCCATGGCCGCCGACAGCAGCCCGCACAGCGCATCGCCACGCCCCTCGAGCAGCGTACACACGCTCTCCTCGGCCGCGGCCAACACCATCACGCACCCCTTGAAATCCTTCACAAACTGCGCGTCCTCGATCTCCGGCGAAAAATTGCCCAGAAACAGAACCGCCGCATCGCACCCGGCCGCCATGAGCTGCGCGGCCGCATCCCCGGCGTGCGTGCGCGACTCGATCACGGCGCACTCGCCCTGCGGCACGACCAGATCAATCCCCTGTTCCTTGCAGGCCGCGATGAGTTTCTTCGCGCGCGCTTCGGAAAGACTGCGGGGAAAGCAATTCCGCGAGGCGGAAACAAACCCCAGTTTGATAGAAGGTGAAAACGTACCCAGTGGCAAATACATGATTTTCTCTCCCTTATTCTGAACGATGGTCATGTCAAAAACATCTGACCCATGTGCTGAGGTTACTTTAGAAAGGGGCGCGCAAATACGCAAGACAAATTTCTTACACGTGCATATTTTCCACGGGACGACTCATGCCCTCCCCCCCAACAGACAAGCCCCCCCTGCTCTCTCGCACGTCACCCGCCTGGTTCTCAAAACGCGGGAGAACAAATGATCCCGCCCCGTTCAAACATCAGGAACGCCTCACTCTCACACAGACCGGAAGGCGGTTTTGAGGTGGCATGGGCGTCTCGCCCATGAAGCGGCTCCCGAAACAAAGACCCCGAAATTCCCGCCCGTGCCACCTCCGGGCCATCCCCGCTCTTGTCGGGCGGAGGAACTTCCCGGCCTCCAACAACCAATAATTTTACAAGACAATGAGGAGTTCCTGGTTCAAACACCCACCCCGCAAGAAAAC
>DAOPYU010000645.1:0-1943 GCA_035353095.1 Candidatus Sumerlaeota bacterium
CCGGAATTGTCATAGAAACCATTCTTCAGGAGGCTGGAAATGTCGTGTCAAGGGGTTCGCATCCGGTTTGGATTGCAGAATTCTACCCGCCCCATGCTATCAGAGCGGAAAACCGTTTGTCCACGGTCGTGTGGGGGAATCATTCCTCCGGCTTCTGCAGTTCGCAGACCAGGGCCACCGCGCCATCCCGTTCCTCGATGAAGATCGGGGGGCACTCGCGGATCACCCACTCCAGAAACTCCGCCAGCCGCTGCTCGCGTGCCTGCCGTTCGGAGTCGTCGCCCGAATAATAGAACGGCGCGTAGTAATACCAGAAATTCTGAAGGGTCGGTTCGAAGATTTCCCGGGAAGTGGAAGAATGGAGTGCGCGCAGGTAGTTCTCGTCCTGACGGGCGGCCGTGGCCGGGTAGGTGCCCAACAGCCTGAGCAGTTCGATCTGGTTCACCACCAGGTGGGTGAACCCCTCGCGGCGCAGACGCGCCAGCCGCTCGGACGGTTGCTCCCGGGGATAGACCCCGAGGGTCTCCCAGAAAGAACAGGGGTCGAAAACCGTGTTGGCCACCCCGGCGGCCCGGGGTTCCAGAGCGCCCAACCGCGCTTCATAGAGCATCAGAACCTTCGGCTTCTCGAACAGGCGCGTCGAGGCGTTCAGGCGGGTAAACATCCGGCCCGCATACCCGAGCGCGCGTTCCCCATACTCCGCCCGGGACAGTTGCCCGGTCGCGTATCCCAGAAATTGACGGGGCTTGGAATTGAGGTGTTTCCCCGGGGTCAGTTCCACAATCTGCGCGCCTGTCAACAGAACCGTCCAGGCAATCAGGGGCAAGACGGCGGTCACCGCCAACTCCCGCAACCCCTGTTGAAGAGCCGGAACGATCAAGACCGCCAGAACGCTCCCCACGGGCAGCAACGGGGCCAGAAACCGGGACGACCCGCCGGGGACCAGATGCAGCACCCCGTATCCCGCCAGTACAAACGCCCCCAGACCACGCCAGCGTCTCTCGACCCCCGGCAGCACCCCGATCAGCAACGCCGAAACCAGGAGCAACGCCCCCGGCTCCACCATCCGGTCGCGCAACGCCCCTCCATAACGGCTCAGCGAGGAAAAATCCATCCGGTGCGACTCGGCCATGAACTGCCGCAACACGCCGGCGGGTTCGGACGCCCCACCCAGCCAGCGCAGCGTCAGCGGAGGGAAGGGCGTTCCCTCATAGACCACCGCCCGTGCCAGCCACGGCAGGTACACCACGCCCGTCACCAGACCGGCGATCAGGACCGCCCCAATCGAGCGAACCCAGACGCGCTGCTTCCCGAGCCAGAGCGGCAGCCCCTTCGCCGGGGTCAACGGGGCCAGAAAAACCAGGAACGGCAGGATCGCAATCCCCACCACCGGGTACTTGCAGGAGAACGCGAATCCCAGGAACACCCCCGCCATCCCCACATCGAGCCGTCCCGACTTGCCCCAGGTTCCCAGCCAGCAGTTCAGCGCCGCCGTGACAAAGAGCGCCGAGCCCATGTCCGAAAAGGCATCCCCGAACACGACTTCGTTGAGCGGATGCACCAGAAAAACCAGCGTGGCCAGAAAGCAGAGCCATGCGGCCAGCCCGAGCCGCCGGGCCAGCCCCCACACCAGCGGCCCCACCGACAGGCCCAGAAAAACATTGATCAACTTCGGCGCATACTCCGATCCCGCCCCCTCGAAGAGCCGCCCCAGCGCGTACAGGCACTCGACCGCCTGCGGCATGACCGAGTACGAGTTGCCGGCCATCGGCTGAAAGCCGCCGGTCTCGATCAGGTGGCGCACCTCGGGCAGGTGGTACTCGAGCACGTCATAGGCGATCGAAGGACTGACGGCACACACCACCTTGCGCACGGCGACCACCAGCAGCACCCCGCCGCCCGCCACCCATACGCCCGGCCACCGCACACCGGCCCAGCCGTTC
>DAOPYU010000646.1:0-1941 GCA_035353095.1 Candidatus Sumerlaeota bacterium
CGTGGGCGCTCAGTTTCTGGGCCGCGCATCTGCCGGGGGGGGCTTCCTCGGCCCGAATTGTGGAAGTGCTGGGAATCGACGGGGTGCGGCTCTGTTTCGGGATCGGCGCCTTTCTGGGGCATTGTTACAGCCCCTTCATGAAATTCAAAGGGGGGAAGGGGGTGGCCACGGCCCTGGGGGTTTACTTGGTCGTTGCGCCCAAAGCCACGCTTCTGACCTTGGTGGTCTGTCTGCCGCTCATGAAGATCACCGGTATCGTCTCGATTGCGTCGCTGACCGGGGCGGTTCTTCTGCCCATCGGCATTCTGGTGTTTTATTGGAACGAACAGCCCTGGACGCGCTTCTGTGTGACGGTGCTCCTCAGTTCTGTGGTGATTTACCGCCACCGCGCCAACATCCGGCGCCTGATCGAGGGAACGGAAGGGAAAAAGAATGACTCCGCAAAATCCTGATCTCCATCCCATGGAACCGCAGCGCGTGTGCGTGTTGAGCGCCGGCGCCTGGGGAGTGGTGCTGGCGTCGCATCTGGCCCGCAAGGGACACGATGTGATGGCCTTCGACCTGCCCCAGACCGTCACCGCGCTCCAGCAGACCCAGGGCCACCCGAAGTTGCCCGGTTTCCGGCTCCCCGAGTCGCTGCGTCTGACGAGCGACCTGAAGGAAGCCCTGATCGCCCACGATCCGCAGTGCATCGTGGTCACCACGCCCAGCCATGTGATGCGTCAGGTGACGAGCCAGTGCCGCGCGCTGGAAGAGGAAGCGGGGTACACAGGCACGCCGCCGTGGGTGGTGTGCTCGAAGGCGATCGAGGAATCCTCGCTGATGACGATGACCGACGTGATCGAGTCGGTGCGGGGCGCGGAGTGGCGCAATCGCCTGGCCGTTCTGTCCGGTCCGAGTTTTGCCGCGGAGGTCGCGCTCGGAAAGCCCACCTCCGTCATCGCCGCCGCCAACAACCCGGACGTGAGCGCTTACATCCAGGCGCTCTTCATGACCGAACATTTCCGCGTTTATTCCCACGACGACATGCTGGGGGCCGAACTGGGCGGATCGCTCAAGAACGTGATCGCCATTGCGGCGGGCGTGTGCGACGGCATGCGCCTGGGGGACAACGCGCGGGCGGCGCTGATCACCCGGGGACTCGCCGAAATCCTGCGGCTGGGCGTGGCGATGGGCGCGCGGGCCGAGACGTTCGCCGGCTTGTCGGGCATGGGCGACCTGATCCTGACCTGCGGCGGCGTCCTGAGCCGCAACCACCAGTTCGGCGAACTGCTGGCGCACGGCCTGACGTGCGACGAGGCGCTCGACAAGATCGGCATGGTGGTCGAGGGGATGCGCACGGCCCGTTCGATCTGCGCGATGGCGGACCGCTACGGGGTCGAGCTGCCGATCTCGCGCGAGGTCTATTCGGTCATCTACGAAGGGAAATCGCCCTCGATGGCCGTGCGCGACCTGATGCGCCGCGATGCCAAACCCGAAACAAGTTTGAGAAAACCGGTCTGACGGCACGGCGGTTCTCAAGGAAAGATACACTCTTTATGTTGCTTTTGATCGATAACTACGATTCGTTCACCTACAACCTGGCGCAGTACCTGGGCGAGCTGGGCGCCGATCTCAAGATTGTCCGGAACGACAAGATTGACATCAAGGGGGTCGGCGACCTCAAGCCCTCCCACATTGTCATCTCGCCCGGGCCCTGTACCCCCGCCGAGGCCGGGCTTTCGACCGAGATCATCACACGCTTCGGTCCCACGATCCCCACCTTCGGGGTCTGCCTGGGGCACCAGTGCATCGGCGCGTCGTTCGGCGGCATCGTCGAACGCGCCCCGCACCTAATGCACGGCAAAACCTCGATGATCCACCACGACGGCTCGGCGATCTTCGAGGGGTTGAGCAATCCCTTCGAGGCCACGCGCTACCATTCGCTCATCGTGCGCGCCG
>DAOPYU010000647.1:0-1938 GCA_035353095.1 Candidatus Sumerlaeota bacterium
CCTGGTGGCTCATCCAGACCTTCTGCTCGGCGTCCAGCCCCTGCCAGAAGGCTTCCTTCGCCCCGCCCGTACACCGCACGACCGCGTGGCCGAACTCGCGTTTCTCCGAGTGGTCCACCTTGCCGCCCGTCGCCACCGTGATGGCCTGCATGCCGTAACAGATCCCCAGAACGGGGACGCCCAGTTCGAGGATCTTCTTGTTGAGGCGCGGCGCGCCGGGCGCGTAAATATTGGCTGGCCCGCCGGACAGCACGATCCCCTCGGGCTTGCGCGCGCGCAGTTCGCTCAGGCCGATGTTGTACGGCACGATCTCCGTATAGACATTCAACTGGCGAATCTTGCGGGCGATCAACTGGCTGTACTGCGAGCCGAAATCCAGGACAACAATCATCGGTCTATAGTCTCCTCATCGCGGTCTGGCGTCTTAATAGAACGAGGCGCGATTGGGGAAGAGGCCCCCGCCAATCGCACCTTCGTTTGAATTCCGGTTGTCATCGCGCCATCGGCTCAGTTCTTGGCCATGCCGATGTTCTGAGCCTTCTGAAAGATTTTTCCTTCGGTCTTGATCGCCGGGGCGATCACAATCTCGCTCTCCTGGAAGTCGCGGATGGTGCTCGCGCCCATGTAGCCCATACAGGTCTTCAGGGCGCCGTGCAGGTTCTGCGACCCATCGTCCATGTGCGCCGGACCCACGAGGATCTCCTCGAGCGTCCCGGTCACGCCCACGCGCACCCGCGTGCCGCGCGGCAGGTTCTGGTGCGGAGTCGCCATGCCCCAGTGGTACCCGCCCCCGGGCGCTTCCTTGGCGCGGGCGAAGGCCGAACCGACCATCACCGCGTCGGCGCCGCACGCGAACGCCTTGCAGATGTCGCCACCGGCCGACATGCCGCCGTCCGTGATGACGGAGACGTAACGACCACTGGCCTTCAAATACTTGTCACGCGCCCACGCCGCGTCCACCGTCGCCGTCACCTGCGGCACGCCCACACCCAGCACGCCACGCGAGGTACAGGCCGCACCCGGCCCGACGCCGATGAGCAGGGCGTCAATCCCCGTCGCCATCAACTCGAGGTTGACTTCCTGGGTCACGCTGTTGCCGACCATGAGCGGAATGCGCATCTGTTTGCGGAACTCGAAGAAATTGAGCATCTTGTAGGCGCTCGAAATGTGGCGCACCGTCGTCACCGTGGACTGCACACAGAAGATGTCGCAGCCGGCTTCCTGGGCGATGGCGCCAAAACGCTCGGCGCGCTGCGGAATAGCCGATACCAGCGCCGTACCCCCGCCCGCCTTGATTTCCTCGACGCGCCTCGAAATCAATTCTTCCTTGATCGGAGGCAGGTACAACTTCTGGAGCAACTCGGTGGCTTTTTCCGGAGTGGCCGCCGCCACCTCCGCCAGCACTTCGGAGGGATCCTCGTAGCGCGTCTGCACACCCTCGAGGTTGAGCATGGCCACGCCGCCCAACTTGCTCATCGCGACGGCGAACTTCGTGTCCACCACGCCATCCATCGCAGCCGCAATGATCGGAATCGGAATCGTCATGTCGCCGATCCGCCAGGAAGTGTCCACCTCGTCGGGATTGATGGTCACGCAACCCGGCACCAGCGCGATTTCGTCGAACCCGTACGACCTGCGAGCCTTGCGGCCCCGCCCAATCCATTCGCCCATGATTTTATACCTCTCCTCTTGATTTTACTTGCGTTATGAAAAACATCAGCATCTTTCGGCGAAACCGAAGCATCCCCGATGACTCCGGCAATGGCTTACTTAATCGCATCCCGCACCACTTGTCAACCTTCGATTTTTGTCCCCGCGAAAATCTGTACAAAAAGCCCCCGCCGGGAAAAGCTCGGAAGCCCCCCGGGGAAAACCCGGCGCTCCCGACCGTCAGACTCGAACGCATCCGGCGCCAATAACAAAGCCGCTCGATGGCTC
>DAOPYU010000648.1:0-1925 GCA_035353095.1 Candidatus Sumerlaeota bacterium
AACGCGAGTGTGTGAATACGAGTCCACCGGCACGGCAGGACACCCAACATGCCCTCTGTCCCTGAAACTTCCGAACCGACCCTCCTCTCCCAGAAAATGGGGAAAACCGGGTTCGGTCGGCTTCCGGCCATCCTGGTGTTTGGGGCGGGTCTCCTTTTTTTCGCGTTCAACTGCTGGGATCTGCGCGATTTTCTGATTGATGACGCGTTCATCACCTACCGGTTCGGCGCCCGTCTGGCGCAGGAAAGCACCCTGCGCTGGAACCTCGCTCCCCTGCCCGACGGACTGGACGCGGCCACCAGAGAACTGCTCGAACGCCCGGTCGAAGGATACACTTCGTTTCTGTCGGTCCTGATCTCCGCCATTTTTATCCTGTTCCGTCTGGACCCTCTGGGGGCCTGGAAAGGGTTGGGCATTCTGGCCACGCTGCTCGCTTCCGGCGCCATTGTCGTGGGAGGCAACGCCTTCTGCCGATCCCTGGCGCCCCGGGCCCACCGGGCCTGGATCCCCCTGCTGTTGGCGGGTGTTTATCTGGGGCATCCTCTCACCGCGCTCCATGCCCTGTCCGGCATGGAAACCGGCCTGCACGGGGCGCTCCTGATGGGGATGACCGCCCTGGTCCTCCTGATTGTCGCAAGTCGGGAACCCGATCCCAAACACTTCAAGATTCTGGCGCTCGGATTTCTGTTGCTGGGCATGACCCGCCCGGAAAGCCTGCTCTGGGGGGCTCTGGGGGGAATGGGTCTTCTGCTGGCCCTGCCGGACCGTGCGTACCGCCTGCGACTCATTCGTTCGACGCTTCTTTTCTTCCTCCTGCCGGGTCTGGTCTATTTCCTCTGGCGGTGGGCCTATTTCCACAGTTTCCTCCCCGCGACCTTCCACGCCAAGGCGGGGGGAACCGCCCACCCCAGCGACATGGGACGCCTCCACACCTACCTGCCTTCGTATTGGACCGTCTGGCGCTATCTGCGCGACAACTGGCTCGGCCTGGGTCTCCTGACCGAAATTACGGCGCTGATTCGAATCGGCCTTTTGTGGGTGGACACACGCGAGTCGGGCGCCCGGAAATTCTGGCTGCGTTTGTGGAACCCCTGGGTCGTCTCGGTAACCGCGCTCTTTCTGGGAGCCTTGCTTCCCATCCTTTTCTTTTCCCATGTTTACATGCTCATGGGGTACGGAGACCGCTTTCTGTTTCCCTACGGCCAGACCTTCCTGCTCGTCCTGGTCCTTCCGTTCTTCGCCTTTCTGGAGGCAATCGTCCGTTCCGGAGTCCAGGGCTCACCGGTCAAACACCGCGTGTGCGTCTGGAGTTCGACTCTGATGATGGTCGCCCTGATCGGCATCGGACTCAAGACCGCCACCTTTGTCTGGGTTCACAATTTCGGGAACAACCTGTCCGGCCCGAACTTCCGACGGGGAGGCACCTACGCCGTGACGGTCGGCAACCGGCGCTCGGTTCGCGACTACGAAAAGGTGGGGCGGGCCGTCGAACGCATCGCCCTGCGGGCGGGACGCCAGCTCACGCTTTTCCACCACAACATGGGGGAACTCTTCTACTACGCCCCCCACTGGGATTCGATCGATCCGGTCGGTCTGGTGGATATGCCGGTGGCGTTGAAGGGGTTTCAACCCGATTACGCCTTTGCGCGCAATCCGGACCTGTTCATCCTCCCCTCACGCGACACGCGGCAAATCACGCCATACGATTACACCCAGGACGGCGCCCTGATTTTCTCCGATGTTTCCCGCACACTCTATCGGGACGAACGGATGCGCCCCTACCGCTACCTCGGTTACGAACCCACCCTGCAATTCGGCGAGAAAGGGCGACTGCACTTTCTCATCCGTCAGGCCCTCCTCGACGAATTCCCGGAAATCGAGAACCAGTTGAAACAGGAACTGGACCTGCGGATCGAACCGGATTT
>DAOPYU010000649.1:0-1922 GCA_035353095.1 Candidatus Sumerlaeota bacterium
GGCCCCCAGCCACACCGACCGCCCCGTCCGGTGCCCCACCCCCAACCCCAGCAGCGGCACCAGAATCACGTACAGCCCGGTGAGAAAACTCGCGTTGCCCGCCGTGGTATAGACGATCCCCCACTGCTGGACCGAGATGGCCAGAAACAGGACCCCGCCCGTGAGAACCAGCGCGCCCAGCTTCCGGTACCCGGTCCACGCGCCGTGCCGGGGACGGGCGTTGCGCGCCACCGCCAGCGGCAGCAGCGCCCCGGCCGCCAGGGCGAACCGCACGCCGTTGTACGCCAGCGGACCGATGCTCTCCATCCCCTTGCGTTGCGCGACAAACCCCAGCCCGCAGATCAACGCCGTGAGCAACAGAATCCCATCGGCCTTCAACGCCTCTTTGCGCATCCCCCCGCCTTTCCCTGTGGTCCCCCCGGTTTCCCTGTGGGCCCCCCTCCTTGTTATCCGCGTCGGCCTCGTTCTTTCGAACAAGACCGGGATGAAACAACCAACAACCGGGCCCCTCCCTGGAAACGGTATAGAAGTTCCACCGGGCTCTCAACGCTTTTTCTGGAGAGGGGAAACGGCGTCGGGAACAAGGAGAAAGAACGCCGGGAATGAGGGGAAAACCCCGGGACCGCCAATCTCCCGATTGGCGCGGTTCTTTCCTTCGCGGGCCTTTTGTTCAGGGGAAGGGGTCAATCCTGTTTCGTTTCCGGCGCAAGCACCACCCGGAAACCACCTCCATGATGGCTTCTTCGATCTGGCACGAGCGGGAAAAATGGCCAAGGTTTTTTGCGCATTTTATTTGAATTTGAAATCTTGAAATGATTGGGATGAAAACTCATCCAGTCTCCTCCTTTCATGACATAATCCTGACTAGATCCATCCCAGCACCACTCCTCAATATTTCCGGCAAGACCCATGATTCCCCACACATTCATCCCCGCCTGCTCCACAGGACAGGGCCCCGGGAAACCATCCCGATAACCCGGAATTTTTGCATCATCTCGCCATGGGATCCCGCAGTAATCATCCCCGACATATACGTTATGGGGAGGGATCGGATAACGCTCTTCCCCCATCACATTCGGATAACGTCCATCGGTAAACTTGGTGGGCGGCCAATCGTTACCCCAAGGATACATCCGATCGGTTCCACACCGAGCCGCAGCCTCCCACTCTTCCACTGTTGGAAGGCGAACCGAATACCCTTCGGGGATCACGCCGTGTTTCATCCGCCGGTTCAGCCAGGAGGAATAATAAGCGGCCTCATCAAGGGTGACATTCATGGCGGGCCATGTTTCCTGAGCTCCAGGTTGTTCCATATACCAGGTCACATCGGGTCTCCACAATCTCCAGGACGCCTTCATCTGCTCGATCGAGACTTCGGTGGTGCCCATCCAGCAGTCCCGTCCGGGTATCTTTCGGAATTGGATGTCCATCTTTTTGTTGACGTGAACCGTGAGCAGGGAATCAGTGTCCTGCGTAACTTCGTATTTCGGGTAATAAACGGCGCGCCCCAACAGGGGCATGGGATTGTAGTAACAGGCGGAACTCAGGAGTGTGAGAAGAATCAGAGAAACAAACGAAAGAACGCGGCGCATGGCTTTCTCCCTTTGCTGTCGGGTTGTGGGATTTCCGGGACCGCCAATCTCCCGATTGGCGCGGTTGCGGTTCCTGGCGGCCTTGCGGCTTTTCGTACGACTCTCTCGCGGAATCAACGCAGACCGCGACGATTTTCAGCCACAAAAAGGCACAGAAGGCACAGAATTTCCTCTTTTGTGAATTTTGTGCCTCCTGTGGCTTACAACAAACGGTCTCCGCGTCCCTGCGTCTCTGCGCGAGGATCTTTTCTTTCTATTTTTTTCCTCGCGCAGAGGCGCGGAGACGCAGAGAACCGCATTCTTTTCTCCGGCTGGCACGGCTGCGCTGCG
>DAOPYU010000650.1:0-1907 GCA_035353095.1 Candidatus Sumerlaeota bacterium
CCCCCCGCCCGACTGGCCCCCCCGCGAGGACACAACCGAACTCGAATTCTTCCCCTGTCCCCGCGTGAAACTCACCGAGGCCGCGCCCGGCGTCGAAATCCGGAACGAAAACGGCGAGCGCCCCTGTTACCTCGTCAACACCCCCGTGTCGCAGATCTCGGACGAAATGGCCGCTCTCAGCGCCCGCTTCCACGCCCACCTGCTCGACCCGGAGGCGCCGCTCCACCACTGGCTCCCCCTCCGCCATTCCACCATCCCGTTCGAACCGGAACACCTCCTGTTCCTCGACCTCGAAACCACCGGCCTGAGCAACTCGCCCCTCTTCCTTGTCGGTGCGATGGTCTGGGAAAACGGCGACCTGACCGTCAAACAATACTTCGCGCGTGATTTCAGTGAAGAAGCCGCCGCCATCGCCCACTTCGCCCGACTCGCCGAAAACCGATCCTTCCTGGTCACCTTCAACGGCATCAGCTTCGACGTCCCCTATCTCTACCTGCGCGCCGCCACATTCGGCCTCCCCCGCGCCCCCTTCGCCACCCACCTCGACCTCCTCCACCTGGGCCGGAGGGTGTGGGGCCGCCGCTTCGGCAACTGCAAGTTGCAGACCTTCGAACACCACGTCTGTGGACGCCAGCGCACCGGCGACATCCCCGGACGCGAGATCCCCGGCGCCTACCGCGCCTTCGTCCAGACCGGCAACGCCTGGCAGGTCGCCTCCATCCTCGAACACAACCGCCTCGACCTCATCACCCTCGCCGACCTCATGACCCGGTTGCCTTTTCCCCAGCCTCAAACCCCTTCCAACCGGTAAAATCGTCCGGAATTTCTTCCCCCACTTTCTTCTCGACAATTATTTCCTCCCATGCCTACACTCTTCCCGGAATGAGGCCAGACACGTAACTCCGGACGGTGGGAACAAGCATACCCTGTGCGGAACCTTGAGAGATATTCTTTCCCTCGTCAACCATCCCTCGTTTTCCTCTTTCCCGGATTCCCCCTGACACAAAGGAACCACCCGTATGCAGAATCGTAAGAAATTAACTCTCCCCTTCCAGACTTGCCTCCTGATCGCCAGCCTGAGCCTGTGCGCCCTGTCGGCGTTTGCCCAGACGCCCCCCAATCCTACGCCCCCCGGACCTCCCGCGCCGGTCAACCAGACGCCTCCATCTCCCACTCCGGTTCCGCCCCCTCCCCCGTCGCCCCCCGCCGCGGTTCCTCCCCCTCCCAAACCCACTCCACCCCTTGCGCCCACGCCTCCCCCGCCGCCTCCGCCCGTCATCGCGAAGGAAACGATTCTTCAGAACCTCGGGACCGACGAGATCGTGTTTGCCTGCCGTCAGGTGGGGGACGACCCGCACTGGTACGCCAACTTCAGCTACTACGCCGCCGACACGAACCGGAAAGCCTACCGGAGCCAGGGACGGTTGTGTAAACTCAACGTCCGCACCGGCGAAGTCAAGACCCTCGTTGACGATCCACAGGGTTCCGTCCGCGACCCGCAGGTCCATTACGACGGACAGAAGATCCTTTTCTCCTGGCGCAAGGCCAACACCGACAATTACCACCTCTACGAAATCAACACCGACGGGTCGAACCTGAAACAACTCACCGACGGTCCCTATGACGACATCGAACCGAACTACCTGCCCGACGGCGGCCTCGTCTTCGCTTCGAGTCGCTGTCGCCGCTGGGTCAACTGCTGGCTCACCCAGGTCGCCATCCTCCACCGCAGCGACGCCGACGGCTCGAACATCCGCCCCATCTCGGCCAACCTCGAACAGGAAAACACCCCCTGGCTCCTGCCGGACGGGCGCATCCTCTACCAGCGCTGGGAATACATAGACCGCTCCCAGGTCCACTACCACCACCTCTGGACCACCAACCCCGACGGAACGGGGCAGATGGTC
>DAOPYU010000651.1:0-1903 GCA_035353095.1 Candidatus Sumerlaeota bacterium
GTCGGCTTTCTTCCGGTCGGTCTGGCGTTCGACCTCGATGCGCGCGTTGGTCCAGGGGGATTCTTCGAGCGCCCGGCGCAGGCGCGCCGCGTTGCCTTCGCGGGTTTCCGGGCGTTCGAGCGCCGCGTGCAGGGCCTGTTGGCGAGTGGTCGTGGTGGGATCGGTTTTTTGTGTCAGGGTCTGGGTGGTCAGGTCGCGCAGGGCCATCTCGGTAAAGGCCGCGTCGTCGGCATAGGCGGAGTGCGGGTAGCGGTTCTGAAAGTCGGCGGCTGTGGCGATGGCCTCGGCAAGGGGGGCCTGACTGACGGTCTGGATCAGGTGGCGCAGCGCCTGCGCTTCCTCTTTGTCGGTGGGTGGGGTTTCGGGCTCGAGTTGAGCGGCCCGGGTCTGGGCGCGCGTGGGGGCGGAGATCTGGCGGCTGGCGTCGAGGGCTCCCTGCCGGGCTTCCGTGTTTCCGGAGTCCAGTTCCTGAGCGCGGGTAAAGGCCGCGTGGGCCTCGATCCAGCGTTCGTGTTCCAGGTGCCAGCGTCCCTCGGCGAGCGCCTCGAGCAGGGCGCGTTCCCGGCTTTTCTCGCGCAGTTTTTCGGCGTAGGGGGTCAGGGGAACCAGTTCTTCGCGTTCGGCACGGCGGACCTCCGCGCTCCAGGCGGGGTCGGTCGGCTCGGGCGGACTCATGAATTCATGGTCGCGGCGGGTGTACAGATCGAGCGCCTGGCGGTTGCGCGGGGTCAGTTCCGTCAGGCCTTCGCCGATAAAGAAGAGGTCCACAAAGCGGCGCGCCAGCCCCGGCATGTCGAAGAAGACGATGTTGGAGACCAGGCGGGTGGTGAAGTTGAAGCCGCCCGCAAAGCGGTTGAAGTGGTCTTCGGAACGGAGCCGCTGGATCTGGGCGGCGGGGTGCTCGCGCAGGTCGTGTCGCAGCTGGCGTTCCACCTGGAGGCCGGGTTTGGAATCGTCGAGTTTTTCGAGCATCTGTTTGCGGATTTCGGGGGCGCGTTCGAGAAACGCCACGAGCAGGGCCAGTTTGGGGGAGAGTTGGGGGATCGGGACGGCGGAGGCGGTTTTGTCGGTTTTCTTTCGGGCGATCAGGCGTTCCTGAATGGTCTGCGCGGCCTGGGCCGCCTTTTGCGCGCGCTCCGGTTGTCCGGCCAGAACGCCGGTCAGGGCTTCGCGCGCCAGGCTTTCGTCCCACCCCTGGGGCAGGTCGAGGGGGGGGGCGGGCGGTGCGGGAGCCGGTTCAGCCGCCCATCCTCCGGCCAGGCAGACGAGAGAAAACAGTCCGGCGCCGATCAGATTGCGGAAGGTGTGAGAACGTCTGCGCACGTCATTCTGCCTTTTGCGGTCCGGAGCTCAGAGGCGGACGGGCTGCCCCGTGCTTTCACTCAGGTACGACTCGATTTCTTCCTTGATGCGCACGACCATCTCGGGGGGCATATCCATGTCGGCCACCAGCACCTCTTCCTCGGAATCGGTGCGCGCGAAGTGGATGATCAGGTCGCCGGTCTTGGGGTCCGGTTTCGTGACAACCCACTTGAAGATCTTGAATTTCATCAGGAGGTGGGCCAGGAAGAAGAGATGGGGGGTGAAATCCACCTCGGAGTCGTCGCGTTCGGAGAGCGAGTCGAACAGTGCCACGAGGGCCAGGTTGCGTTCGGTTTTGCTGAGTTTTTTGCGCGGGAGGTCCGTGGTGGTGCGTTTGCTGACCCAGAAGGAGAAGAACGCCCGGTCTTTGAGTTCCTGCCAGCAGGCTTCGCAGTAGTCCAGCCGCAGGAAGGACTCTTCTTCGCTTTCCTCGGGCGCGGGTTCCTTCTCCGTGGTCTTGCTGTCTTTCTTGCCGCGTGTTTCCCGTCTGGAGGCCGGGGCCTCGGTGGCGGGGAGCGTGGGATTGTCCACGGCGGGAAGG
>DAOPYU010000652.1:0-1898 GCA_035353095.1 Candidatus Sumerlaeota bacterium
AAAAAGCGGGGCTGGCCGCCTTCGCGCATGGGCATTATTACGCCCTGGGGAAGCATCTGGGCCATTTCGGGTTTTCGGTGCGGAAAAAGAAGGGGAGAAGCCGGGGTCGGAGTTGAGAAATGCCCGCCGGAGACCGGATTTCGGTCGGGTGATAGGGGCCTTTTCCCCTTTCCCGTCCGCGAATTTCCGGGATCATGGCGGGAAGTCCGGGGAGGAGCGCGGGGAAATGGAATAATTTTTTCCTGTCAGACGGCTTCTTCTCCCGACAAAAAAACTTGCAATTCAAACATAGAGGTGGTCTATTTCTCAAGGAAAAAGAACAATTCGGGGGGAGCCGGACCCGTTTGACACGGTGATGTGGTGCGAAAGAGAGCCAGCCGAAAGAGCGTGTCGGCAGGAAACGGGCGCCTCGGAGCGCAAAAACAGAAGCGGGAAGTTCTTTGTTTTCTTTGAAGAAAACATGAAAGATCGGGCGCTTTTTTGCCTGAATAATCGGGAGGCGGAGGAATCATGAATCGTCGGGATCTGTTGAAGAAAACACTGGTGGGCGCCGGCATGGCCGCCGGACTGGGAAGCCTTCCCCAGTGGAGCTTCGGTGCGGAAGACGCCAAGCCGTCGAAGGCGAAAGAAGCCGTTTTGAAACTGTGCAGCCAGGATGGGCGCATCCCGGGCGCCAACCTGGCCGAAAAAGTCAAAAAACTGGAAGCCTGGGGCGCCGCGGGTATCGAATTCGGCGGCGATCCCAATGTGCAGGAAATCAAGCCGATTCTGGCCGACTCGAAACTCAAGGTCAGCGCCCTGTGCTGGGGGTCGGATAACGGCAACCTGGTCAGCATGGACCTGAAAGTGCGCCAGGGCGGGATTGATAAACTGAAGAAAGCGCTTGAGAAGGCCGGGGAACTGGGCGCCAACGGCGTGATCTTCGTGCCCTGCTTTCACAAGCAGTCGGACCTGAAGCCCGAGGAACTCGACAAGGTCCTCATGGAAATTCTGCCCGGTCTGGGCGATTTCGCGCAGCAGCACAAGACCCATATCCTGCTTGAGCCGTTGTGCAAGAACGAGACGTTCTACATCAACAGTGTGGTTCAGGCCGCCAAGATCTGTGACATGGTCAAGAATCCGGGCATCGCGCAGATGGGCGACTTCTTCCACATGAGCACCGAAGATCCGGATCAGAAGGCCGCGTTCCTGGCCGCGGACAAGCACCTGCTCCACGTCCACATGGCCAGCCGCAAGAGCCGCAACCTGCCGGGAACCGATGACGACAACTACGTCGAGGGGTTCCGCGGGCTGAAGCTGATCGGGTACCAGCAGTTTGTGAGTCTGGAATGTGGCATCAAGAAGGGGCAGAACCCCGAGGAAGCAATCCCGGCCTGCTTTGACCTGCTGCGCAAGCAGTGGGAAGAGGCTACGGTGTAGGGAAAATTCGATAGACGTCGTTGCAAAACAGGCAGTGCCTATCTGACGTAGGAGGTGGAGAAACGAATATGGTGAAGAAACTGGAGTTGACACGGCGAGATCTCCTGAAGACCTCAGCCATGGTGGCGGGCGCTCTGACGATGACGAGCGCGGCAGGCTTCGCATTCGGAGAAGTGCAGGGCAGCGACACGATCCGCGTGGGCGTGATCGGCTGCGGCGGGCGCGGTTCGGGCGCGGCGACGGATTGCGTCGCTTCGTCCAAGGGCGTGGAAATCGTCGCATTGGCCGACGCGTTTCAGGATCGGGTGAACGGCCTGAAGGGCAAGTACAAAGTGCCGGACAACCGGTGCTTCGTGGGTCTGGACGCCTACAAGCAGTTGCTGGCGCTCAGTGACGTCAATCTGGTGATCCTGGCCACTCCGCCCGGGTTCCGCCCCATCCACTTTGCGGCGGCGGTCGAGGCGGGCAAGAACGTCTTC
>DAOPYU010000653.1:0-1896 GCA_035353095.1 Candidatus Sumerlaeota bacterium
CCTGAAAAAACCAGAACCGCCGGAAGTCCTGACAATCAAACCCCTGAAAAAGAGGACGGGATAACAGGATCAACTGGATGGAAAAAGGATTTCTTCCATCCGGTTGATCCTGTCATCCCGTCTCGCATTTTTCTTTCTTCTTTTCCTTCCGGAGATGAGGTGTCCGCCTCCCGGCTCCCTGTCGTCCTCTTCGTTCCATCGCCCTCCCGTAAACCTTCTATCGGTTGCCTTCCGGACGCTCCGACCAGACCTTCAACACCTGTTTCCCCCCGTCGGGCCGTTCGAAGGGACCGGGGAACGGGTTGTTCTCGTTGCGTTTCTTCCCGAAGAAATCGGTGTCCAGACGCACCGGCGAACCATCCGCATTCTCGTAGGGGAGGTTGGGGATGGCGGCTTTGCCCAGTCGCTCGGCCGTCACGAGCGAGCGCGTGCGTTCGGCGGTCCAGGCTTTATCGAGTGCGAGTTCGAGGTACGCGCCGTCCGCCTGTTCGGCCAGTTTGAGCGTCGAGTCGAACTCCGGCTTGAGGAGCGGGTTTTTTTCCTGTTTACAGGGTTTGGCCTTTTCCACAAACACATTGCCGTCCATCCACACGGGCAGTTTCGGCTCGTCGTACTGGCTCAGGTCGCCCTGGCGGATGAACAGGTTGTTGTAATACCGGTCGTCGCCGCAGGAGTTGTCGTGCAGCGCCGCCACGTCGGTCGAGTGGGGCTTCATGTACGGCGTCTGACGGCCATCGTACGGAATCACCTGGACGGCGCCCGCGAACAGGTTGTGGACGAACGCGCCCCCGCGCGAAACCGTCAGAACCGACCGACCCGACAGGAGCAGGTTGTTGTCCACCACGAAGGGACCGTGGTTGACCTCGACGAAGAGGTCCTGGTCTCCGTTGTCGTGGAACACATTGCGCGAGACGCGCGTGCCCTGCGCCATCCAGTCCAGCCACAGGCCCCGGCAGGTCCGGTAGATGTGATTGTCCGAGATTTCCGTATCAATGGCGGCGTGGAACTTGATGCCCGCCATCTCGGCGCCACTGAACAGCTGCCGCACGTGGATGTCGTGGATCCGGTTGCCCGTGACGGTGCTGAACGCCGCGCCCAGACTGCCGACGATGCCCGCCTGCTCGCAGTGCGAAATGGTGTTGTTGCGCACGAGGTGGTGGCCGATGGTGTCGCGGTTCCAGTGGTGCTCCTTGTACGCGCGCTCGATCGTCAGCACGTACCCCTCGGCCGTGTCGGCGGACGTGTTGTCGAACTTGTCGCCATGCTTGCCGAGCGCGATGCCCGAACAGATCGAGTGGCTCACCGTATTATTTTCGATGATCCACCCCTTGCTCCAGTGTGTGCCGATCAGGCCGATCTGCTCGGCGGTCGGCGGCGCCCAGGGCGTCGCGGCGTGGCGCAAGGCGAAGCCGCGGACGGTGATATAGTTCCGGCCCGGCTGGTCGGGATAAAACACCGTCTGGCGCACATTGATTTCCACCCGCTGTTCGTTGGGGTTGACCCCCTTGAACTGCGCCCACAGGGTCGTGTTGTCCGCGTCCACCTGCCCGAACCAGAGCGGGGTGTCCCCGACGGGTTTCTGCACGTCGTCCATCTTCGCCGCTTCGGTGAGCCAATCGCCGTTCAGGTACACTGCGCCCGTGTGATGGTCGCGTCCCCGGCGGTCGAACCAGTCGCCGCGGATCAGATCCTGGTACGGATTGAAGGCGCCGAAGAACGAATTGGGGAGCGTGACCTTCCACAGGTCGTCCTGGACCTTCACCCAGTTCTTGACCGGCTCCGACCCCTTGATCTCGACCTTCTCGCCCGACGCGGCCTGATACACGATCCGTTTCGCGTCGGACTCGCCCCCGCGCGGCGGGTTGACCCGCTCGCGATAGACCCCCTCATGCACCG
>DAOPYU010000654.1:0-1891 GCA_035353095.1 Candidatus Sumerlaeota bacterium
TGCCACTTGAAATAGTCGTTCTCGGCTCCGGTCCACGTTTCCGGCGTAGAGGCCAGTTCGCCTTTCGGATCCAGATACCACTCGCCGTGATCCACATCGTCCATTTGCACCATTTCCAGCGTGTAGCGCACGCCCACGCGCCCGACCTTGACAGGATAGGAGAGCCCGACCGAACCGCCCGTGCGGATCTCATCGTACTGGTCATACCACCGCATGCGGCGGTAAGCCTCCACGGTCAGCGCCAGCGGACGGTCGAGGAACCACGGCTCGGTCCAGGAGACTTCCGCCGTCTGCCGGCGCGAACCAGCCTCGAGACCCAACCTGGCCTTTTGCCCGCCACCCTTGAAATTCGGCCAATTGAGGATATCGAAATTGCTCTCGGTGATCTCCATAAAGCCGACCAGGTTGTCGACGCTGGAGAAGCCCGCCCCCACCATGAAGTTGCCGGTGCGCTGTTCGTCGACCTCGTAGACTAAGTCGCGCGTCCCCGGCTGGTTGGCCTGCTCGGTATAGTGGCGCACGTTGGCGAAATACCCGAGGTTCTTCAGGCGGTTCTCGCTGCGCTCGATGCGCGGCTCGTTCATGATCTCGCCGGGGTTGACCAGCACCTCGCGGCGGATGACCTTGTCCTTCGTCTTGTTGTTGCCCCGGATGACGATGTTGCGGATGTAGACCAGCTCGCCCTCGCGCACTTCGAAGGTGATCGCCATGCGGCCCGGCTTGCCCGGAACCGTCTCCTTGATCGGGCGCACCACCGTGTCCACATACCCGCGCGACCCATAATAGTCCCGGATATCCTTGGCTGCGTCATCGATGAGCTGCTTGCCCGCCACGGCGTCAACCTTCAGGCGCGAAGCGGCCAGCACTTCCCGCTCGGGGAACAATTTGACGCCGCGGATCGCGCTGGATTCCACGCTGTAGACATCCCCTTCGGTGACCGCGAAGACCACGTCCACTTTCTCCTTGCCCACCTTCTCCATCACCGGCGCGGTGACTTTGGCGTCGAGGTAGCCGCGGTTCTGGTAGACCTCCTCGGCCTGCTGGCGGGCGTCTTCCAGATCCTGCTGCGAGACGGGCGTGTCGGTAAACCAGCCGCGCGGGTCATACCACGGCCGCTGGCCGAAAGAGGAACGCAAGTCCTCTTCCTTGACAGAAGGGTTGCCGGTGAAACGGTACTTGCGGATTTTGGCACGCTCACCCTCTTCAATCGTGAAGGTGACATTGGCCGCGCCCGCGCTGCCCTCGATCGGCTGGATCTGCGCGCCGATCTTGACGTTCGGGAAATACTTCTTCACATACTCGTCCCGGATTTTCCCCGCCTTGGTCGAGAGGACCGGCTCGTCAATGTAATCGCCGCTCTTGAGTTCCGAGAGCTTCCGGATCTTGCTCTCGCTCAGATAGTCGGCCCCTTTAATGGCCAAGGGTTCCTGAAACCGGTACCGGCGCCTGACCACATAGACCACGCGGATGCCGGCGTCCATTTTCTCCAGCTCTACGCCCGCATACCCGTAGCGCCCTGTGTCCAGCAGCGCGCGCACGTCCTTCGAGAGTGCCTCCTGAGAGACTTCCGACCCCGCCGTCACACTACAGAACGACAGCACATCCGACGCATCGGTGCCGAACTGGTCGAGCACACGGACTTTCACTTCCTTCACGGTGTTGTCCGCCCCCAACACCCACCCGGCCGTAAAAACCGCAACCGCCGCCAACGCCCGCATCATCTTGACCATGTTTCACTCCTCGGCCTTTCCAATGGACAAATGAATAAGCCTCCCCCGCCCCGATGACACACCGCTGCGGTCATGGCTGAGGCAAAAAAACGCCCATTGCATAAGGTTGTAAAATTAAACCTGATCTTGTGCCAAAACACAAGCCTGTTGTGGAAATGATT
>DAOPYU010000655.1:0-1883 GCA_035353095.1 Candidatus Sumerlaeota bacterium
CACGATAAACGCACACAGTTCGCCCTCTCCGTTTCGGAAGAGCAACTGGCAATCTGTCCGAGAATTTTCGACTTTCTCTTTTTTTCCGCTTCCCCGTTTTTCCTGCGGCTTCTCGGACGAAATGGGCAGGAACTCACAGACCGCCGGGTCCAGTCCCGTCGCGATCTTGATTTTGTTCTGACCGTCCAGTGAAACCAGATAGGCATCCTCGCGCACCCAGCTGCCGGTGTTGTCCGGATCGGGCACCCGGTACCGCATCAGCATCCAGTGCGAATCGGGGGACCACCCCGCGACCTCAAAAGGGGCGTATCCCTCGATGTCGTAATCTTCAGGAAAAAACTTCTTCTTTTTCAGATCAATCAGGTGGTGCCCCGTGAGGGGCCGGGACATGTGGGACTCCGCCGCCAGATACCGACCGTCTGGAGACAATTTCAACTGACTCAGATTGACCAGCGTTTCTCCGAATACCCTGGCCTGGTTCCGGGTATCGACCACTTCCAGCCGGTCTCCGCAGGAAGATGAATCTGGAGAACGGAACAGAATCATTCGGTCCCCCGATACGGACTCCCCTTCCAAAGTACAATCCGATGCGATCTTTTTGATCGTTCGGCTCTCCAGATCGCACTCATAGATCGCCGACTTTTTCCTGGCCGGTTCCCCGGTGTCGTAGGCTTGGGCGTAGAAACGGTTTTCGAAGAAAAAGAATCCGGGGTATTTGGGCGCGGGCAGTTTTATCAGAATCTCGAACGGTTTGGAGGTCCGGCGCACAACAATCGTCGAGGAGGTATCAACGGACACATTCTCCTCGAAACCCCGATCCCGCTCGCAGAAGGCGAAGTATTTCTCGTCCTTCGACAATTCGACGTACTGCGCGTTCTCGAACAGATGCGACCGTTTTGTCTGGAAATCCACCCAGAGAATTCCGCCGTCCTTGTACCCGACCATCACCCGGTTTCCTCCCGCCAGAGAGAGGAGCCACTCGATTTCCCCTTCTCGCGACTTTGGGACCCGAAAACGTTCCTGAACATCGGTCAGTTGGGCCTTGCGTTCCCCTTCCGGAGGCCAGTAGAGGCTCGTCTTGATCTCGCGTCCCTGGGCAAACACCACCGTGATCCCCTGGGAAGAGGAGGTTTCCGCGTCCGAAGCCCAGACAGGGACAGTCAGACTGAATGCGGCGCAAAGAAAGACAATTCCCCACACAAACGGTTTCTGCATGGACAACCCCTCCTCATATAGGGTCTTTGGGAGTTGGACGAATCTTCTCGAATAAAAGGAATACGACAGTTATGACCACCAAAGGAACACACCCGAAATCAAGTAACAGAGGGAACCACCAGTACGCGTGAACACTGTCCCAGGGCGCGAATTTCAGAGCATATGCCCCCGTTATTCCTCCGAAAAAGGGAACGAAGGACGGCATCTTTTTCTTCAAAAAGAATCCCCCCACTACGATGCCCCAATTGAAGGCCATCGCATAGAGAGAAAACAAAGCCAAGACAAGTGCCAGCAGGTTTTTCAGGAGATGCAGGGACATGGTCAGGCGCTCTTTTCCCGCTTGCGCCAGTTCCCGGCGAGTGTCGCGGCGCAGGCGACTGCCGCGCGCAGGCTGCCGGGGTTGGCTTTGCCCTGCCAGGCGATGTCGAAGGCCGTTCCGTGGTCCACCGAGGTACGGATGAACGGCAGACCCATCGTCACGTTCACCCCGCCGTGAAAATCGAGGGTTTTGACGGGGATGAGCGCCTGGTCGTGGTACATGGCGAGCAGGGCGTCGTAGGCGCCTCGGCGGTGGAAAAAGAACGCCGTGTCGGCCGGCAGCGGCCCGGCGACGTCCAGCCCCTCGGCCTGGGCCTGTTCGATGGCGGGCACGATGATCTGCGCCTCTT
>DAOPYU010000656.1:0-1881 GCA_035353095.1 Candidatus Sumerlaeota bacterium
ATCAGTTCGCCCTTCTCGAGTTCGCCGTTCCAGGACCAGAACGGCTTGCCCCGGAACTCGGCGCCCGGATGCTCGAAGGTTTTGACCAGCGCGGAATCGGAGGCCGCCGCCGGGGGTGTTTGTTCGGCCTGGACGATCCCACAGGCCAGCCCGCAGGCCAGAACGGCCCAGAATCGCAAAGACAACAGGAGTTTCTGCATGAGGGGATTTCCCTTCAGGGAATAAATGTGTGTTGGCATCCGTCCAATAAGACAGATTGGTCCGATCCGACCGATTTACAGAAAAACATCAGCCGTGAAGTTTCTTGAGCGCCCAGGCCATGTTCTCACCCAGGTTACGCATGTTGCGCAGGGCCTCTTCGTCGTTCAGGACTTCGCCCTTCTCACGTCCGTACCCCATATTCCAGTAGGTCGAACCCACCACGAGCATCTGACTGATGAGGAACAGGTGGTTGATGCTGTCGAGCACATGGGTCGCGCCCCCGCGCCGCACCGCCACCACCCCGGCTCCCACCTTGTGATGCAGCAGCCCTCCATTGGCCATGGAGACATACCCGAGGCGGTCCATGAACGCCTTGAGTTCCGGCGTCAGGTCGGCGAAATAGGTCGGCGACCCCAGCAGAATCCCATCCGCCTCGGCGACCTTCTCGATCCAGCCGTTGACATGTTCGTCCGGGATGACGCATTTGCGGTCGGCATTTTCGAAGCACTTTTTGCAGGCGCGGCACCCGCGGAGTGTTTTATTTCCTACATGGATCAGTTCGGTCTCGATCCCTTCAGCCTTCAAGACCTCGAGTACCGTATTGAGTAGAATTTCGGTATTGCCCCCCTTGCGGGGACTGCCATTGAATGCGACGACTTTCATTTCAATTCTCCTCTTTTTTCGTGGCCCCCGAAAATCCCCTCGAAATCGCATTGAGGAGACCTCGGGAAAACTCTACAATATGAAACGGTTGTGCCTGTGCTTCCGCCCCAACCGGCGGACACGAATGGCCTCAACATCCGGACGGGGGGCCTCTTCCCCTCCGAACGGCCCTGACAGGATCGCCGTATTCATATCAGAGAGATCGAGATTTGGCAACCCACTCATGACCGAAACACCCCCCCGTTACCTGGCCCTGTATGAATCGGGCGAACTGATCCGCCGTGCCGAGGCCCTGCGCGAGAGGGCGCGCGCCTGCGCGCTTTGTCCCCGCCGGTGCGGCGTGGACCGCTCCGCCGGACAGACCGGATTCTGCCGCGCCGGATGGAACGCCCGCGTGGCCAGCCACAACGCCCACACCGGCGAAGAGCCCCCGATCAGCGGCACGCGCGGCTCGGGTACCGTCTTTTTCTCCTTCTGCACGCTCCGGTGCATCTTTTGCCAGAACTATCCCATCAGCCAGCTCGGCAACGGCCGCGAGGTGTCCGACGAGGAGTTGGCCGGGTATTTTCTCGCGCTTCAGAAAATGCAGTGCCACAACCTGAACCTGGTGACCCCGACGCACTACCTCCACGCGATCATCTCCGCGCTGGCGCTGGCGGTCGAGAAGGGCTTCCGCCTCCCGATCGTCTATAACACGAGCGGGTATGAAAGCCTTGAGACCCTGCGCCTGCTCGACGGCATCGTGGACGTGTACCTGCCCGACATCAAATACGGCGACCCGGCGAAGGCGAAGGCCTACAGTTCCGCGCCCGACTACATCGAACACAACCTCCCCGCCCTGCGCGAGATGCTGCGCCAGGTCGGTCACCTCGCGTGCGACGACGACGGGCTGGCCCGCCACGGGCTCATCGTGCGTCACCTGGTGCTGCCCGGAGCGGAACACGAAAGCATCGCGATTCTCGAACGCCTGTGCGACGAGGTCTCCCCCACCACCCATGTGTCCCTCATGAGTCAATA
>DAOPYU010000657.1:0-1873 GCA_035353095.1 Candidatus Sumerlaeota bacterium
CGATGGCCACGGTGATGCTCCTGATGGCGCGCGAACCGGGGCGGTGGCGCGACTGGTTCCTGGCCCTGCTGCTGGCCTGGTTTTTCTCCAGTGTGATTCTGCTCCTCTCGAAACAGGTCGGCCATTTGTTGGGCAAGCGGGGACTGGCCGCGTTGACCCGCCTGATGGGGATGATCCTGATCATTGTCGCGGTCGAAATGCTCATCAAGGGGATCAATCAGGCGTTCCTGCATTGATTCCATATGCCGGGGTTCTTCCCCTCGGGAAGGAGACGCGATGCGCAAAATCGCCCTGATTTTCGGAACCCGCCCCGAGGCGATCAAACTCTGTCCGCTGGTTCAGGCTCTGCGCGTTCATCCGGAGTTCGAACCCCATGTCTGTGTGACCGCGCAGCATCGTTCGATGCTGGACCAGGTTCTGGAAGTCTTCGGGATTGTGCCCGATGCGGACTTGAATCTCATGCAACCGGGTCAGACGCTTTCGGGTCTGGCGTCGCGGGCGATGGCGGCGCTGGATCAATACCTCCTGCGCGAGGAACCCGACCTGGTTCTCGTGCAGGGGGACACCACGACGGTGCTCTGTGCGGCGCTGGCGGCGTTTCACCGGCAGATTCCGGTCGGGCACGTCGAGGCGGGGCTGAGGACCTGGAACCGCCAGGCGCCTTTCCCCGAGGAGATGAACCGGACGCTGACTTCGCGTCTGGCCGACTGGCATTTCGCCCCGACCGAATGGGCGCGGGGGAACCTCCTCCAGGAAGGGATCGCCCCCGACCGGGTCTTTGTGACGGGTAACACGGTGCTCGACGCCCTGCGCCTCACCCTTGCGACGGTCCGATGCGATGCGCTTCACTTTCCGGGTCTGCCCGCCCCGCTTTTTTCCGCCGAACGCGAGCGGCCCCTGGTTCTCATCACGGGGCATCGGCGCGAGAACTTCGGCGCGGGGTTCGAGGCGATCTGCGACGCGGTGGTCCGATTGTCCGAGGCGTTTCCCGAGACAGTCTTCGTCTATCCGGTTCACCTGAACCCGCAAGTGCAGGGGCCCGTGCGGGCGCGGCTGGGGGGGCGGCGGAACATTTACCTGATCGAGCCGCTGGCCTACGCGGAATTCGTCGTCCTGATGGAACGCAGCACACTGGTCCTGACCGACAGCGGCGGGGTCCAGGAGGAAGCGCCGAGCCTGGGCAAACCGGTCCTGGTCATGCGCGAAACCACCGAGCGCCCCGAGGCGGTCGAGGCGGGGACGGCCCGCCTGGTGGGGACGGACCCCGAGTGCATTTTCGGGGCGGTGTCGGAACTGTTGAACGACCCGACCGCCTATGACAAGATGGCCCGCGCGACCAATCCCTACGGCGACGGCCACGCCTGCGAGCGGATTGTGAAGATTCTGGCGGAGATTGCAGCGCGATAGGGGCGAGAATGAATATCTTTGGATATAGATCGGTTTCGAAAACTCCGGAAGGTGTTTCCGGGAGAGGTGATGGAGATTTTTTCGGCTCAAACATCATTCATGGGGTAGAGCGCCAACGGCGCGCCTTATACCAGCCTGGGGCATCGCCCCAGGAACAGATTCGTTCTTCTAAAGAAGGGCTGAAAGCCCGTATTATCGAGAGGTTTTTCCCACTTTATAGTACGGGCCTTCAGCCCTTGTATAAATCAGGGACACCTTTCCTGGGGCGACGCTTCGCTTGCCCCAGGCTACAATAAGTCCGCGCCGTTGGCGCTCAGCGGTGGTTTTCAGGTTGAAAGAACAAGAAACAAATCGCCGCTTTGACTGCGGTTTTTAGAACCCCCAAAACAGAAACAATGGATTGCTGAATCAATGGCCCGAAAAACGGAAACAGACCTGCGGACGCTTCAGGTGCCGCTGAGCATGG
>DAOPYU010000658.1:0-1866 GCA_035353095.1 Candidatus Sumerlaeota bacterium
CGGTTTCGCTTGCGGAGGTTGACTGAAGGTTTACACGGAGTGCGATTCCGGTTTTTCTCCCGAGAGGACCCGGGCGTAGAGGGGGGCGATGCGGCGGCATTCGGTTTCGAAATCGAAATGGGTCCGGGCGAACTCGTGTCCGGCCCGGTTCAGGTCCGTCCGGTTCAGGCAGTGTTCGAGGGCGGCGCGGGCCGATTCGAAGTCGCGGGCGTGTTCGCAGTGGGGCATGGGGTTGCAGAAGACGGCCCAGCGACCGTGCGCGAGCGTTTCGACGACGCCGCAGGCCATGCCGTCGTGGCGCGGCAGGCGCACGAGGACGCTGATGCGTTCATAGACGGGGCGCATGTCCTCGACCCAGCCGAGGTAGTGCATGTTGGGATGCCGGGGTTCGTCGTGGCCGTCGGTGCCGACGACGTAGAAGGGGACGGAGGGGAAGGCGTCGGCGAGTTGGTCGAGGATTGGCCCGCCGTAGAAGTCGCGCCGTTCGTGGGGCCAGTAGGTCAGGACGGCGGGCTGGGCGGGCAGGGGGATCGGTTCGGCTGGCAGCCGGTTGCCGGGCGGCAGGGTGAGGAAGACCTGAGCGCCGTCGAGTCCGGCCTGGGCGAGTTCTTCGACGAGGGACTCGCACCCGGCGAAGTGGGCTTGGATGACGCGGCGGTGGAAGTCGAGGAGGTCGGTGCGGCCCGCCTGAACGTCGCGGCAGAACTCCAGGACGTCTGTTCCCACCCAGTGGACGATGACCCGTTTTCCGAGGAGATGCGCCAGGCGATAGACGGGGTAGAGCGCCCGCGAGGTGAGGGTGCCAACGTGGTGGATGACGCGGGCGCGCCAGAAGCGGGGCGTCAGGGGCAGGAGCAGGTAAGGCAGGATGCCCAGCGCGGGGATTTTGCGCAGGAGCCAGGGCTTGCGGGCGGGTTCGATGCGCCAGTGTCGGGCCTGAAACCCGGCCTGGCACAGCATCTGAGCGATCACCTCGGCCCAGTAGGGGTACCCCACGACTTCAACCGGCGGGAAGGGGGTGGGGGGAAGAGAAGGAACGGGCATGGAAGGAACCTCGGATGGAACGGGATGTTCCCCTGCACGAGAAACAGGACCGTACCGGCGCTTCGGTCAGGCCCAATGTTTCCACTTTGTCTTATCCTGTTGGACAGTGCAAATGATTTTACGTCCGATACGCCGGGGGATGTTTATCGAAGCGACCGGGGATACCGGGAACTTTTTGTCGTCTAGATGACGTTTGGTTTATTGACTCCCACCTTCGGGGCTCTTACAGAGAGAAATGCAATAATCGCGCAGGGACGCAGGGACGCGGAGATCGTTTACTGTAAGCCACATGAGGCACAAAAGTCACAAAACAGGGAATTTCTGTGCCTTCTGTGCATTTTTGTGGCTAAAAATCGTTGTGGTCTGCGTAGATTCTGCGAGATAGCAGTACGGACAATGAGGAGTTTCTGTCCGGGGTACGACTATTCGAATTTTTCGATCCAGTTTGGGTCCTGCTCGTAGCCCAGGTCGAGAATCAGGCTGCCGGCGTAGGTGTTGATTTCGCGGGCCATCTCGCAGGTGAGGAAGTTCTTCCACTCCGATGAGACTCCGCGGCGGGCGAAGGTGACATTGCCTTCCTTGTCGAGCTGCTTGATTTTGTCGGCGAGGGACTGTTTCAGGAGTTTCTGGGTTTTGAACGACTGGCGCTCGACCGATCCAGCCAGGTGGTTCATGTCGGGAACGGGCAGTCCCATCTGGCCGATGACGCGGGCCAGCTGGTTTTCCGTGTCGTCGAGAAGTTCTTCGTAGGCCACAAAGGCGACTTTTGTCTCGGGGTGTTTGCGGGCCCACATCTGCCACGCTTCGATGTGTTCCGTCCAG
>DAOPYU010000659.1:0-1830 GCA_035353095.1 Candidatus Sumerlaeota bacterium
ATAGAACATATAAATATCTGAACAGATTGGAAAGTACCTTGACAAATCCATTCATAATACAGATACTGACGCCTGTTTTGTGGTAGGGTTCTTTGTACGAAACAAATTCGGGTAGAGAAACTATTTTATCCCTATGAAGAATCGGGTTTTGGATCCGCTCTGGGAAATGAGTCATGACAGAGATGAGGATGGTCTATGCCGGACATTCTGATCGTTGATGATGATACGGTTACCCGTTCGACTCTGGAAACTTTGCTGAGTACGGAGGGGTTTGACTGTGTGACTGCCGATTCCGTTCCCGCCGCGTTGCAGTATGAAGATCTGGAACGAATCAAGATCATTCTCCTGGATGTGTACATGCCCGGTATCAGCGGCCTGCAGGCGATCCCCTCGTTCAAGGAGCATTGTCCCCACTGCGAATTTATCATCATGACCGGCGACCCGAGTCTGGAAACCTCGCTCGCCGCCATTGACCACCATGTCTTCTCCTACCTCATCAAGCCCATCCCGACCCACCACCTGGCGCGCACTGTGCGGTCGGCCCTGGCGCATCACGCGCTGATTTCTGAGAATAAACGTCTTATGGAACTCCTCGAGTCCGATCGCGAGCGCCTTTCGCGCGAGCTCGAACAGGGACGCCAGGCCCTCGTGCGCCAGATCACCGTCGCCGGGGAACTGGTGGGCGAGAGCGACTCCATGCGGAACGTCCGCCAGCAGATCGCGCAGGTGGCTCCGTCCGACATGAACGTCCTGATCCGAGGCGAGTCGGGTACGGGCAAGGAGATCGTGGCCCGCCTCATCAGCCATTTCTCGCGCAATGGCGGCAAGGCGGACACCTTCGTCAAGATCAACTGTCCGGCCATCCCCGAATCGCTCCTCGAGTCGGAACTCTTCGGCCACGAGGCAGGCGCCTTCACCGACGCCCGCCACTCCAAGCCCGGTCAGTTCGAAATGGCCCACAAGGGCACCATCTTTCTCGATGAAATCGGCGACATGCCCCTCACGCTCCAGGCTAAACTTCTCGAAGTGATCGAAAACAAGGTCTTTTACCGCCTCGGCGGTACCCGGCCCGTCCACGTCAGCGCGCGGGTTGTCGCCGCCACCAACGTCTCGCTCGAGCAGCAGATCGCCGAAGGCCGGTTCCGGCGTGACCTCTTCTACCGCCTTGCCGACTTTTCGATCAACCTCCCCCCCCTGCGCGAGCGCCTCGAGGATATCCCCCTCCTGGTGCGCCACTTCATCCGCAAGCACGGCAAACCCTTCGGGCGCGAGCACCTGACGCTTTCCCCCACCCTGATCGCCGCCCTGAGCCAATACGCCTGGCCGGGCAACGTCCGCGAACTCCAATCCGTCATCCGCCGGTTCCTGCTGACCGGCAGCGAGAACAGCATCCTGAAGGAGTTGGAAACCAGAGTCTCCGACGCCTCCACCCTGTCCCCTCCGTCGGTTCACCCGGCCCGGGGCGGTTCCCCCCGCTCCGCCCATCCCCCGGGCCAGCTGCGCGAGACCGAGCGTTGCCACATCCTGCACGTGCTGAACCAGGTCAACTGGAACCGGCGCGAGGCGGCCTCCCTCCTCGGCATCGGCTACAGCACCCTGCGCCGCAAGATCGAGGAGTACCAGCTCAAGCAGGGCCCTGACGCGCCGGCCCAGTCCCCTCCCGCCGCTCCCGCGGCGCCGCCGCGCATCCCCCGGATTGACGACCCCGGGACGCCTCTGGCGGGCCATCACTGAGCGGCAATGGATAATTGAAAATTGACAATGGACAATGCGGCCCCCTTCCGCCCCCGCGGTTCCGGCCCTGAGCCGGAGTCGCGGAGGCGGGAGGGG
>DAOPYU010000660.1:0-1810 GCA_035353095.1 Candidatus Sumerlaeota bacterium
GGTTTTCGAGTACGCCCTGTGCCGTGTCCACCTTCAAATTGTTTTTCTGGGGCGACGAATCGCGGCATAGCGCATAGGTCCGGTAGCCCATCGGGGGCACCTCGCGCGCAATAAACCGTAAGGTTTTCCCTTCGATACAGTCGGCAGGCAGAACCTGATCCGTTTCCAGGTCGCGCAGAAACGCTGCAGGGACAAGGTCCTTGAGCGGGATATCCACCACGCCGTTGCGTTGCCAGGGCAGAGGATTATAGACCACCACCCGGTCCCCCGAAACCTGTACCGATTGGGCCAGTGTTTCGAGATTTTTCTCCAGGGTCTCCGAAACGTCCTTTTGCGCCGTGCGGATGCCCGCGCCTTTTTCTTCCCACGAGGCTTCGAACTCACGATAGCGTCCGTCAGTCCAGGCCTTTTTCCAGGCGTCGCCGTAGAGTCGGGGACGACCCATTTTGGAGACGTTCAGCCCCCAGGTATGTTCTCCATAGCGGAGGTTCTCGGCGTGCGACCGGGTGATAAGTTCTCCCGCCGGGGTGATTTGCGATCCCCAGATTTGCAGGAGGGTGTTGAGCGTTTCGAGCGTATCGGATTGGGGACCGAGATTACGGGAGATATGGGTGCCCTGCGGGTCGGAAAGGACTCCGTGGATCCAGGTGTCGGGCATATCGCCTCGCACAATGGGAATTTCCGCTTTTTCGGCCCGGATGGCATCGGCGAAGTCGCTCAATCGTCCCATGCGGATACGGACACCGGTCGGGAGTTCCTGTCTGGCCTGCTCCAGAAGTTTTTCGACGGCATCGGGTTTGGGCGGCCCGGCATTGTCCCCCGTGTGCATCACCGCCAGCCAGGTTTTATACTTCCAATCCGCTGGCGGCTTGAGAGTCGAACCGTAATCCCCATCGTTATACATCGTCAATACCCGTGAGCCATCCGGCCCTTCCCACCAGAACAGCATCGGGACTTCCGGTGAAGCGCTGGCGGGGTTGCACCCCAGATGGAGGAACTCAACGCCGGCGCGGCACAGGACGGTCGGCAGGACCCACGAGTGGCTGGGCACGTCGGTCATTTTGGCGTCGCGTGGCAGATCGAGGTGGGCGTCCAGACAGATCTTCGACGAGTACTCGAATCCGCGAATCAGGTCTTCCAGCTCCAGAAATTCGGTCTGAACGGTGAAGGGCAGGGCGTGTGTCACAAACCAGCCGTTCCGGAAGGCTTCCTCGATCCGCTTTTTCCGAAGGGGTGACTGGCCCGGCCAGTCTTCGAGCATCCGGGTCATGGGCCAGCCGGGGATCGTCCAGACGAACCGCTGTTCCTTCGGCAGGTTCCGGCTGGCGTCACATACTTCCAGCGCCTGATCAATCATCGTCGTGCGGTAACGCGAAACGACCTGGGCCGCCATGTCCGTATAACCGATGTCGAAATGCGTCTTGAAGACGACGATGACTTCCTGGAGGGTCGGATTCGGACTCCCGGCCGCCGACTTTTCTTCCGGTCGTCCCTCTGCCGAAGTTTCAAGTGGAATTCCCAGTGTCAGGCAGAAGAAAACCACCCCCCATGCAAGTCCCCAAATCCGTTCTCTCATGTCGTCCTCTCAATCGCAGATGGTTGTTGGGCCACGGAAAAACATGTCGGCTGGCTCTTACGCTTCTCGAGCCGCGTCAATAAAGGCCTGAATGTTTTCCGTTGAGACGCCGGGCGGCATCCCACCGCCGCAGGAGAGCAGAATCCCCGACCGGTCCTCGACGCCTTCCAAGGCGTGGTGGACCGCGCGGCGGACGTCGTCGGGCGACCCGGCGGCGAGCACGTCGCGCGGGGG
>DAOPYU010000661.1:0-1800 GCA_035353095.1 Candidatus Sumerlaeota bacterium
ACCTGTTTCATCCTGGGCGGTGCAACCATGGCCCGACATGTGTACGACGGCGTGGTGGCCGAACTGGCCCGCCGTGGTATCGCGTTCGAGGAACTCGATGTCCTGGGGAACTTCCACCGCAAATTCGTCTTCGATCCCGGGACCGGCGAGTTGCTCCTGCTCAAGAAGTCTCAGGAAGAGGCCGTAAAGGAGTCGCGCGCGTTGTATTCGTCGGATCGTTCGTTTCAGTGTTTCCATGACCCCAAACGGCGCCTGATTACCGGCGCGAGCCTCTTCTTTCGAAACGAACAGTTGATCGGTTTCCTCCAGAATCCCATCCTGCCCGATCTGCTGGGGCAGAGCAAACGGCTCCACGTGTGGTGCGCCGGGTGCTCGAACGGGATGGAGGTGTATTCGACGGCGATGCTGATCCTGGAGTATCTGGATCGCAAGGGCCTGACCGGGGTGGATTTCCGGATTCTGGGGAGCGACATTTCCGACGAGGCGATCGAGATGGCGCGCGCGGGATTGTACCCCCTGAGTGAACGCGCGCAGGAATCGTATCAGGATCTGTTTCGCAAATACATGGAACGGCCCGACACCAACCAGGTTCTGGTGGGGCCGCGCCTGCGCCGACACGTGGTTTTCGTCCAGCGCGACATCCGCGAGGGGAGCCGTCAGCACAAGTTCGACCTGATTGTCTGCGACCACGTGATGCAGTACTTTTCCGCCGACATCCAGACGGAAATGCTGGAGCCCCTGGTCAGAGCGCTCCTGCCGGACCGCTTTGCCTATGTCAGCAGTCCCTCGACCATCATCCGCGAACAGATGGAACGCACCTACGGGTGCCGAACCGTGGGCCGGCACCTGTACCGAAGTGGAGGATAACCCCGTTTCTCTACCACAACTCAATTGTGCGCCTCACGCAAGGATTTCCCGTCCATGACACAGCCCTGGTATGTTTCTGCCTTTGGCGAATCCTACAGCGACCTTTATCACCACCGCAATGAGTCGGACGCCCGTCAGGCGGTGGATTTTGTGGGGCGGCATCCCCAACTGGCGCCCTTCCTGGAAGAACCGTCAGGGCGCGTGCTGGATTTGTGCTGCGGATCGGGGCGGCATTGCCTGACGTGGCTCGAGGCGACGCAGGGGCGGGCCGACCTGACGGGGCTGGACCTGTCCCCCAATCTGTTGCACGAAGCGGCCGCGACGATGCGGCACGATAACGTCCCCCTGAAACTGGTCCGGGGCGACATGCGCCACCTGCCGTTCGGCGAGGGGACCTTCCGCCTCGTCCTCAACCTGTTCACCAGCTTCGGGTACTTCGAGGCTGACGCGGAGAACGCCGGAGTCTTTCACGAGGTGGCGCGGGTCCTGGACCGGACAGGGTATCTTCTCTTTGACCATCTCAATCCGGCGGCCTTGCGGGCGAGCCTGGTGGCTGAAAGCCGTCGGCAGACACCATCCGGAACCTGGGTCCACGAAACCCGGCGGATAGACGAAGCCCGGCGCCGGGTTGAAAAGCGGATCGAGTTCGAGTCGTCTCCTCCCCGCCCGTCCCTGTTCGAGAGTGTCCGATTCTACGAACCGGAGGAAGTGACCGAGATGGCGCACCAGGCGGGCCTGGAACTTCTGTCTTCCCACGGCGGATTCGACGCGTCGCCCCTGACAAAGCAGTCGCCCCGCGCGTTGTACGTTTTTCGGAAACGCGCGTAACCTTAAAACCGCCGTTGAGGACAGAAACGAGTCCTTTGCCCTTCTGTTCATGCTATGGGTGAAAACGGCTTTGGCTCCCTCTCCTTCTGGGTGAAGTCTTTTGAC
>DAOPYU010000662.1:0-1779 GCA_035353095.1 Candidatus Sumerlaeota bacterium
CGAACAGGCCCAGAAAGGCGAAGGTGCCCAGCAGCACCACCGGCACGGCGATGGTGGGAATCAGGGTCGCGCGCATGTTGCCCATGAAGACGTACATCACGAGGAACACCAGCAGGATCGCCTCGAAGAGGGTCTTGACCACCTCTTTGATGGCCACCGTGATGAAGGGCGTGGTGTCATAGGGATAAACGACTTTCACGCCGGGCGGAAAGTAGGCGCTCATCTCCTCCATTTTTGCGCGGACGGCATTGGCGGTGTCCAGCGCGTTTGCGCCCGCCGCCTGGCGAATCGCGAGCGCGGAGGAGGGCTTTCCGTCTTGGAACGCCTCGACATCGTAGGCTTCGGTGCCGAGTTCCGTGCGTCCCACGTCGCTGATCCGCACGATGGAGCCGTCCGGGTTGGTGCGGAGCGGGATGGCCGCAAACTCGTCGGGCGTCTTGAGCATGCTTTGCACGATGATGGAGGCGTTCAGGCGCTGACCCTTCACGGCCGGCGCGCCGCCGAACTGGCCGGCTGAAATTTCCACGTTGTAGGATTTCAGCGCGGCGATCACGTCCTGGAACGTCATGTTGTATTTGGTCAGCTGATCTGGATTCAGCCAGACACGCATGGCGTACTGTCCACCGAAAACCTCGACTTCGCCGACGCCGTGGACGCGGGCGAGAACCTTTTCGAGACTGGATTTGGCGTAGTCGCGCAGATCACTCCCGTCCATGCTGCCGTCTTCGGAGATCAGGCCCACAACCATCAGGTAGTTGGCGGTACTTTTCTTGACGTCAATGCCTTGGTTCTGCACCACCTCAGGCAAGCTGGCCATGGCCTGTTGCAGTTTGTTCTGCACCTCGGCCTGAGCTAGGTCGGGATCGGCGCCCGGGGCAAAGGTCAGCTCAAGGCGGGCCTGTCCGGACGAGTCGCTGGTCGCACTGATGTACAGCATTTTGTCAAAGCCGGTCATCTTCTGCTCGATGATCTGCGTGACGCTGTTTTCAACCGTTTCCGCCGATGCGCCGGGGTAGTTGGCCGAAATCGCGATCGTAGGCGGTGCAATGGGCGGGTACTGAGAAATCGGCAGTTTGTAGATTGCCAGACAGCCGCCGACCATCAGGATGATGGCAATAACCCATGCGAAAACCGGGCGTTCCAGAAAGAATCTCGACAACATGATGCGTCTCCGTTCGTTACTTCGAAGTTGGGGCGGGGTGGGTCGCGGTTTCAGACGGCTTCTTTTCTTCGCCAAAGGGGACGGTCTTTACCGTTACACCGGGGCGCACTTTCTGAAGGCCCTCGGCAATCACTTGGTCGCCGGGCTTCAGCCCAGCGGTGACCAGCCACTGGTCGCCCATGGCCCGGTCAAGCGTAAGCATGCGCGGCTCGACTTTTCCCTCGGCGTTCACAGTCAGGGTCACGGGGTTTCCCTTGGTGTCGCGCGAGACGGTCTGCTGAGGCACGAGAATGGCTTTCTCATTGACGCCTTCTTTGATGACGGTGCGCACAAACATGCCCGGCAGAAGGATGCCGTCCGGATTCGGGAAGACCATCCGCAGAATCACGGAGCCGGTCGTCGTATCCACCGACACGTCGCTGAACTGAAGCGTTCCCTCCTGCGTATACCGCGTGCCGTCGTCCAAGAGAAGCTGCACCTTGTCCGCGCCGGATTCGCTGCGGTTCATCCGTCCCGCTTCCAGATGGCGCCTGAGGCGCAGCTGTTCGGCGGTGGACTGGGGGACATCCACGTAGATGGGGTCCAGCTTTTGAATGGTGGCCAGGGCGGCGGGCTGA
>DAOPYU010000663.1:0-1756 GCA_035353095.1 Candidatus Sumerlaeota bacterium
CCCCTTCGTCAAAGACGGCGATCCCACCACCGTTTCCTACACCCTGCGCGTTGAAAGCGGACTTGCGACTGAAACCGAAGACACCACCGCCCCCGCCGCCATCGCCGACCTGCAAGTCGAACGAACCGACGGCGACCGGGTCGCCCTGACCTGGACCGCGCCGGGCGACGACGGAGCCGCTGGATGGGCCGCCCTGTACGACCTGCGTTACTCGACCCAGACCCTCACCGCGGAAACCTTCGCCTCGGCTCCCCGCGTCCCCGGTCTCTCCTTCCCCCGTGTGGGCGGCTCAACGGAACACTTCCTGTGTCCCGACCTCCCGGAGAACACCCACCTCTATTTCCTTCTGAAGACGGAAGACGACGCCGGACACGTCTCCTGGTCCAACGTGCCCGACACCACGACCGGCGTTCGCGACCGCACCGCCCCGGGCCGCGTCACCGACCTGAGAGCGGATGGAGTCTGGACCAACGGCGCCCGCCTCGTCTGGACCGCGTCCGGCGACGACGGCGCCACGGGCCAGGCCACCACCTGCGACATCCGCTGGTCCACGAAACCGATCACCGACGAGTGGTCCTTCCGCCACGCGGAAATCCTCAAGCCCCCGACACTCGCCCCGGCCGGAACCCAACAGACCGTCAACCTCGAAGGGGTCACCCTCCCGGTCTATGTGGCCCTGCGGACCTTTGACGAACTGGGCAACCCGTCCGAGATCTCGAATGTGCCGCTCGTACAACAAGCCAGTGGCGGACAACCCCCGATTATCTGGATTTACTGAAATTCCCCACTCCATTTCCCGAAGAAAGGAACTCCAGCCCCGTGGACGAAAACATCAAAATCACCTGCCCGTGCTGCGACACGGTTCTCATCATCCGCCGCCGGGACGGCAAACTCCTCGAAACCCGAAAACCCATCCTTGAGGACTCGACGGGCGACCGGTTCGAGGACGCGTTCCTGAAAGTCAAAGGCCGCAGCAAAGAAGTCCAGGCCAAGGTCGAGGAAGCGAAAAAACGCGAAGCCGACCGCCTCAAGGGCGCCGACGACTTCTTCAAACAGGCCCTCCAACGCGCCAAGGAATCGAAGGACGACCAAACCCTCAACCCGATGGACCTGGAGTAAGAAATCGGGAAAAGGAATTTCCTGCAAGAAACGGGAACGTTGCCTCTTAGTGCCTTTGTGTCTTTGTGTGATCTTCTTATTTCCGTACAAACGTTTCCAGAGTCCGCGCGGTCTCCTCGGCCATCGCCCGTGAACTGAACCGCGCCCGGACGGCCTCGCGCCCCTGGCGTCCCAGTTCACGCGCCCGCACCGGATCGCCCAACAGGGTCGCCAGCCCGTCGGCCAGAGCCGTCGCGTCCCCCGGTTCCACCAGAATCCCCCCGCCCGTCGCCTCCACCCACTCCGGCAGACACCCCAGGCGAGGCAACACCACCGGAGTCCCCGCCGCCAGCGCCTCCGGCACAAACTGTCCCTTCGGTTCCGGGTACACCACCGGTACCGAAAACACGTCGAGTTCCCCGAGGAACCGCCGTTTCCCCGCCGAATCCAGTTCCCCCACATACTCGAAGCAATCCGAAAGTCCCCACGCCCGAATATCCGACTCGATCTTCTCGAAATACCCCCGGAACTCCCCGGCCAAGTACCCCGCCACCCGCAACCGGCAATCCTCCGTCGCGGGCCGGGAACGCAGAATCCGGAACGCCTCGGCCAACACATGAAGCCCCTTCTGAGGACAGATCCGCGCCAGATACCCGAT
>DAOPYU010000664.1:0-1752 GCA_035353095.1 Candidatus Sumerlaeota bacterium
CTCGGTTTCGCCTGCTTGAGCAGGCGTTTCTTTGCCCCCGGCTTCAGCCGGGGGGAGGGGATATGGGAGCCAGGGATCCAAGCGCGCTTCAGCGTGCTTGGAATGTGGCTTCAGCCCCCGAATTCAGTGGAAGCCGGGGGAGCAAGCCCGGCTGAAGCCGGCTGCAACAGAATAACAGACCTCAGAAACACCCCGCCTGAAGGCGGGTGCAAAGAAGAGCCCGCTGAAGCGGGCTGATGAACCCCAGATCTGAAAGAGGAACGGTATAAGGAAACCCTTAATCGCGTGCGGCGGGACGCCCATGCCACCTCGGGTCCTCTTTGTTCTCTTTTGAATTAGACGTGGGGAAAAGGGACGTGTCAAGACCGTGAAAGAAGCCCCGCCCCTTGATGCGGGCATCCAAAATATGATAACGATGGAGAAAATCGTGATGTCGAAATTGTTGATTGTGGGCTCGATCGCCCTGGATTCCGTTCAAACCCCCTTCGGTTCCGTTGAAGGCGCCGTGGGTGGGTCGGCCGTGTACGCTTCCTACGCGGCGTCCGTGTTCTGCAACCCGGCGGTGGTCGGCGTGGTGGGGGATGACTTTCCGAAGCGCGAAGTGACCCGCATGCGCGGCAAGGGGATTGATACCGAGGGGCTCGAAACCGTCCAGGGGGGGAAGACGTTCAGTTGGGGCGGGAAGTACTTCGAGGACATCAACCAGCGCGAGACGCTTTTCACACACCTGAACGTGTTCGAGAAATTCGCGCCGAAACTGCCCGATTCTTACCGCGGCATCCGCGATGTGTTTCTGGCCAACATTGACCCGGACCTGCAGATCGACGTGTTGCGCCAGGCCCGCAAGCCGCGTCTCGTGGTGTGCGATACCATGAATCTCTGGATCAACATCAAGCGCGACTCGCTGCTTAAACTGCTCAAGCAGATCCATGTGTTGCTTCTGAACGACGAGGAGGCTCGCATGCTGGGCGATACGACGTCGCTTGTGAAGGCCGCCGACGCAATCCGCCGTCGCGGGGTCGAGCGGCTCCTCATCAAGAAGGGGGAACACGGCTGCCTCATGTTCGGTCCCGAGGGGGTGTTCTCCGCCCCGGCGCTGGCGCTGCCGGTGGTCAAGGACCCCACGGGCGCGGGCGACACGTTCGCGGGCGGCATGCTCGGCTGGATGGCGGGGCGTCCCCTGACGCCGGCCAACTGGCGCAAGGCGATTCTGGTGGGGACGGCGATGGCGTCGTTCTGCGTTGAAGACTTCAGCGTCAAGCGCCTGCGTGGGGTGACCGCGGAAGCGGTGAGCGCCCGCACGGCCACCCTGCGCGCCATGATGCAGGTGGGGAAGGTTTGATTCCCACCCGGAGGCGTTTCGGGAAAGGGACAAGAAACAATCGGACCGGATGCCGGGAAAGTCGGGGGGTGTTTTCCCTCCCGCTGAGACCCGGTGACCGGTCCGTTCCGTTTGGAGCAATTGTCAGAAAGAATCTTCATGATTCGACTGTCGTTTCTTACCCTGAGGTTCCGTCCCGGAGGGACAGTAACAAAATGCCCACCGTTTCAACCGCAGTTGAAGCGCCAACGGCGCGATTCGATCGTAGCCTGGGGCAAGCGAAGCGTCGCCCCAGGGAGGATGTCTCCATTTTGAGAAGGGCTGAAGGCCCGCCCGATTGGGATGCGGAGAAACGCCTGGATAGAACGGGCTTTCAGCCCTTGTGGAAACAACCCGGTCTGTTCCTGGGGCGATGCCCCAGGCTACAATGG
>DAOPYU010000665.1:0-1752 GCA_035353095.1 Candidatus Sumerlaeota bacterium
CCGGTGAAGGTCTCGGAGGCCCAGGCCTGGCTGGCGATGCCGAAGCGCAGCGGAACCTCGGTGTTGTCCACTGTCTGGGGAATACCGGACTGTTCCGCCTGAGACACGCCGTTGATGTAAAGTTTCGCATTCCCGCCGGTGTATGTGGCGGTGATATGGACCCACTGGCCGATCGCATACGCCCCGCTGGCAGCCAGATCGGTGTGGTTGTTCTCACTCCCGATTCGGAACCAGAGATCGCCATTGTCCCGGCCCTTGAACGTCCACCCGGCGTTGCCGTCCTGTGGAAACTTGTCCACGGGGATCTGGTACTTCAACTGGTCGGCCTTCATCCAGAAGGCCACGGTGAGGCTGGGACTGGAGCCGACGGATGGGGCGAATTCGGCGTAATCATCGGTTCCATCCAGAATCAGGGAACCGGTGGTGCTGTCGCCGTGCTGCCAGGCCGAGTCGTCGAACGGTTCCGCGCTGCCCCGCCAGGCGGTTCCGATGTCGGCGGTCGGCACGAAAGCCGTTTTGGGCGCTTTCTCGGGAACCAGGGTCACGTCGGTGGTCGGGGCTGTATTGGGGAGACGGGGATCGGTTCCGTCGAGCGTGTAATAGATTGTCCCTTTGGAAGCCGTCAGGCCGATCTGGTCCGTTTCGGTCACGAGCCCTCCGTTCTGGGGCTGGCTGTTGACTTGATATTCCGGTGCGTCGGTCTTGGGATAGAGCCCTGTGTCGCGGTACTGCTGGAGGGAAATGGCGGTTCGCTGCGGGAAATAGGTGTTCAGGGCCCAATCGCGCATGGTGTACCACTCGGTGGGGCCCAGCGGGGGCTCGCTGTGCATGTCGCCCCATCGGGCCGATTCGGCCACCAGCGAGGGTTCCACGAGGTTCGCCAACTCCTGATAACGGGCCCGGCTGACCTCGGCGGTCAGGGCGCCTCCGTTGAAATAATGCTTGTGGAGGTGGTCGGCGAAGCGCATCCGGAACTCGGGATTGGCTTTCAGGGCGCCGTACGGTTCGGCGACTCCGGCGTAGTCCTGGGTCCGGTTGGCGTTCAGATCCGAATTCATCCCGATGGACCATTCCGCGTCCCACATGAAGAACCGGAAACCGGAGTTGGCGACCCGGTCGCGGCCACAGGACCAGTTGTTCCACGGCCAGTCGCCGTTGCCGATGAAGTGGTTGACGATCATGTAGTCAATGTAGTTGTCAAGGTCGATGAGGTTTTCGAAAGCGGGGTTGATGGTTCCGTCCGGGTTGCGGCCCTGGACCTGCTGGTAGGCGTCATTGGATTTCACCCCCGCCCGGCAGGCGCTCAGCAGTCGGTTCCAGGGATCTATGCTGCCGTCCACGACTTCGCCCTTGGACACGATGTCCCAATCTTCCTTATTGCCTCCGAAATAGCTGGCGGCAAAGGGCGCGGCCGGGCGTTCGGTGGGGTTGTAGAGGCCCCAGTAGAGGCCGTTGATAAAGAGGTGGACAAACCGCCCGTGGCAGGAGGGCTGGCCCACGGCCAGCTGCGAACGGCGCCCGAATTCGTCGCGGATGAACTGCACGTCCGTCCGCCCCGCCCACGAATACCCGTCGTTGGCGTTGGCGCGCAGGGTGAGGGTGTCGAAGGAACTCACCGCCGAGGAGTCGGTGAAAAAAGGAAAGTTCAGTTTACTGGGGCCATAATCGGTTTTGAAGAGCAGTCGCAGCGAGTGCTTTTGATTCTGGTCCGGCTGACGGAACCAGGCGCCTTGAATCCGGACCCCCGCATCA
>DAOPYU010000666.1:0-1733 GCA_035353095.1 Candidatus Sumerlaeota bacterium
GCGCCCGATCCCGCCACCAGCCGCAACGGGGTCGTCCCGGCGGCGCGGCGCAACGCTTCCACACGGCCGGCATCGGTCAGGCTCTCCGGGTCGAGCGCTACGAGAATCTCACGCACACGGGGCAAACAGGCAAAAAACCGCACCGAATGCGCCACGAGCGGTTCACCCCCGAGGGCGAGCCACTGTTTGGGCTGATCGGCGCCCAACCGGCAGCCGCGTCCGGCGGCGGCGATAACGGCGGCAGCGGTTAGACCACCTGCGGGAAAAAAGGCCTCATCAGACGTTGACATGGTTGTCCGGCGCAACGGAACGGGCGAAAATCATCCGCCCGGTGGGGGTCTGAAGGATACTGGTCACGGCCACTTCGACATCCTGACCGATGCTGCGCTTGCCATCGTCCACCACGACCATGGTTCCGTCGGGCAGGTACCCGATGCCCTGTCCCGCCTCCTTGCCCTCGCGGATGATACCGACCGTGAAGGTTTCCCCCACGAAAATGGTCGGACGCAGGATGTCGGCCAGCGCGTTGACGTTGAGAAAACTGACCTTGTGGAGGTCGGCGACCTTTTGCAGGTTGGTGTCGTTGGTCACCACCTGGGCATTGAGTTCCTTGGCCAGCTCGAGGAGTTTGTGGTCCACATCGGCCAGATTGGGGTAGTTTTTCTCGAGGATCTGGAGACCGGCGTACTTGTCCTGGATGGCCTTGAGGATGGTCAACCCGCGCCGCCCCTTGGTGCGTTTCAGGGGATCGGCGCTGTCGGCCAGCGCCTGCAACTCGTCAATGACAAACGAGGGACAGACGATCGAGCCGGACAGGAACCCGTTGGCCAGGAGTTCCTCGATGCGCCCGTCAATGATGACACTGGTGTCGAGCAGGCGGGTCTGACCGCCCAGTTCCGGATTCGACAGGATGAAGCGGAACTGATTGAGACTGATCTGGTCGGCGTGTTTGAGCGCCGTGACCACGCCAAAGTACCCGAAAAACAGGCTGCACGCCGCAAGCGCCTTCTCGGGCGCCAGAATCGAGTTCGGGATCGTCTGGTAAATCAGCCGGGCGGTCAGCAGACCCAGCAGCAGACCGAACGAGGCCAGAATCAGATGCTTGGTCGAGACGGTCCGCAGGCTGTACTCGAGCACCACCACCAGAATGGCCAGAATGAACGCCACAATGGTCGAGTTGGTGCCCGGTTCCATGAACGGCGCCTTGTCGCTGGCGCCCAGGGGCCAGACGTGGTTGGCCCAGAACCCGAAAGCCGTAGCCAGAGCGACAAAGAAGACACGGGTGAGAATAAGAGGGCGAAACATCCGGCGCCTTTCCCGCAGGGGTGAACGAGCATCCGTTCGAGGGTAAATCCTCGCCCTGAATATGCCGGAAAACCCGGCGCCTGCGCAATGTTTTTCCCGATTTTTGTCGGAAACCCGGTTCTGTACGACTCTTTCGTAGAATCTGCGCAAGCCGCGACTCTTTAAAGTGGAACGGAAACCGCCTCATTCAACCGCGAAAAGCGCGAAAGGCGCGAAAAATCAGTTTTTCGCGCCTTTCGCGTCTTTCGCGGTTTTTTCTTTTGGTTGCGGCTTCTCTGCGCCAGGACACCCGGTGGGTTCCGGGCTAATGGGTGTCAATCTTCCACTGGCCGTTTTCGTTCACCACGGGCAAGGTGACGTTGCGGCTATTCTTGAAGAAGACATTCAACACGCCGCGCGTCTCATCGCCCTCGTAGGTGAAGTGGAAG
>DAOPYU010000667.1:0-1722 GCA_035353095.1 Candidatus Sumerlaeota bacterium
CATACCCACGGGGATCGCATCGAGGCAATGATTGCGGCCTGCAAAGAGGTCGGCCCCGCGCTGTTCTTCTCGCTGCTCATCATCACCGTTTCCTTCCTGCCCGTCTTTACGCTGGAGTCCCAGGAAGGACGTCTGTTCTCGCCCTTGGCCTACACCAAGACCTTCTCGATGGCGGGCGCTGCATTGCTGTCGGTGACGCTGGTGCCGGTGCTGATGATGCTGTTCATTCGCGGCAAAATCATGCCGGAATCGAAAAACCCGGTGAATCGTTTCCTGATCTGGGCTTATCGCCCGATCATCGCCGGCGTCATGCAATGGAAAAAGACCACTATCGTGGCCGCACTGCTCGCGCTGGTGGTCTCGATTTATCCGGCCAGCAAGTTGGGCTCCGAGTTCATGCCGACGCTGAATGAAGGCACGCTGTTCTACATGCCGGCTTCGCTGCCCGGGATGTCGATCACCAAAGCGGCGGAACTGTTGCAGACCCAGAACAAGATCATCAAGAGTTTCCCGGAAGTCTCATCGGTTTATGGCAAAGCGGGTCGTGCCAACACGGCAACGGACCCGGCGCCGACGGAGATGTTCGAGACGGTGATCAATCTGAAGCCGGAATCCGAATGGCGCCCTGGATTGACGACCGACAAGCTGATCGCCGAAATGGACAAGGCCTTGCAGTTCCCGGGCGTATCGAACGCTTGGACGATGCCGATCAAGGCGCGCATCGACATGCTGTCGACCGGCATCCGGACGCCAATCGGGATCAAGGTGTTCGGCAAGGATCTCAACGAGATGGAACGACTGGCCCGCGAAATCGAGACGGTCGTCAAGGCAGTTCCAGGCACTACCTCGGCTTTCGCGGAACGGATTACCGGCGGTTTTTACCTGAATATCGAACCGGACCGCACCCAGTTGGCCCGCTATGGGCTGGCGGTCGGCGATTTGCAGGATGTTATCGGCCAGGCCTTGGGCGGCGAGATGGTTACCACGACCGTCGAAGGGCGCGAACGGTTTGGCGTCACCGTGCGCTATCCGCGTGAACTTCGTTCCGATCCGCAGCAGATTGCCCGCGAGGTGCTGGTGCCGACCATGGAGGGGGCAATGATTCCGCTCGGCCAATTGGCCCGCGTCGAGGTGGCCAAGGGAACGCCCGGCATCCGGACTGAAAACGCGTTGCTTTCCGCCTATATCTTCGTGGACATTCGCGAACGCGACATCGGTGGCTATGTCGCCGATGCCAAGAAGGCGGTGGCGGAAAACGTGAAATTCCCGCCGGGCTATTACGCGACCTGGAGCGGCCAGTTCGAATCCATGGAGCGCGCGATCGAGAAAATGAAGATCGTCGTCCCGGTGACGCTGTTGATCATCTTTCTGCTGCTTTACCTGAACTTCAAACGTCTGACAGAGACCTTGATTGTCATGCTGTCGGTGCCGTTTGCGCTGGTCGGCGGGGTCTGGTTGATGTGGTTGCTCGGTTACAACCTGTCCGTTGCCGTCGCCGTGGGCTTCATCGCCCTAGCCGGGGTTGCAGCGGAAACCGGGGTGATCATGCTGATTTACCTTGATCATGCCTGGGAAGCGCTGAAGGCCAAGCGCCGGACGGAAAACCAAGCGCCAACCCTGCACGATCTCTACGAGGCCATCATGGAAGGCGCCGTGGAGCGGGTTCGCCCGAAGATGATGACGGTGGTGGCGATCATGGCCGGCCTGTTGCCGATCATGTGG
>DAOPYU010000668.1:0-1704 GCA_035353095.1 Candidatus Sumerlaeota bacterium
GAACATCACCCGCTTGCCCACGGCGTCCGCCGGCGTCTTGATACCCGAGTCGGCCAGGGCAATGCCGATTTTGGGGGAATGCTGCTGGATGGCAGCCAGAACCACAATGGGTTTCCCCCGCATATACTCGACAAACGGGTAGGTGGTGGAGACCAGGAAATCGGCCCGCCCCGCCAGCAGTTCACCGGTCAGGTCCAGCCCGAGTTTTCCCTCGCGGATCTCAACATCCAGCCCGGCTTCCCGATAGAATCCCTTTTCCAGCGCCGCATAGAACCCGGCAAACTCGAACCGATGAACCCATTTGAGTTGCAGAACCACTTTTTCCAGATGGGCCGTGACGGTCGTGTCCGCCGCCTGCAATTCCGGCGCCAACACCCATCCCAGTACCCAGACACAAAAAAGCAGCGCCCCCCCCTGCCGGTACAAGCGCCGCCACAAAGACACCGAATCACCCCATCGAATGTAGTTGAACTCTGACATGCCTGAAATCTCGGGTCTAACCGGCATTTGCACAAAAGGGCCGGATTGGCAGATTCTCTCCCCCACAAATGTTCCCACTATGCCGAAAAGGAGATCCTTTTGTATATGAAAAAGCGAACACTTCTGCACAAAGAAAGAATGAAAACAGGCCTGGGAAATGAAAAAGGGGACAGCCAGACGGAACGCCGCCCGGCCCGGGACGGAACGACCTCCCCGGGCGCCTCTGCAGAGGAAACCGCTACTTGAGCGCGATCCCCAGTTCCGTCAGAAACACTTCCATGAGGAGGTCCGAATCCAGAAAAGGACGCGAGAGCAGATCGTTCTGTTCGAGGATGACCTGAACCGCCCGAGCCAGACTCTGGGGCGAGTGCCGGCACGACGCCTCGGCCACTTCCGCCGCCAGATCGCGATTGACCAGGAGCGACTGACGCGCCATCTCCTCGCATTGCGTCTCGGTGGCCTGCCCCGAAGTCAACAGACCCACCACCAGCAGGTCGCGGAACCACGTGAGCAAGCCCGTCATGGCGTCGGCAGGCGAGCCGTCGTGGGTGTCGAGGAGGTTACGCCCCACACGGAATATCGAGGGATACCCCTCGCGGTCGAAAAATTCCAGTTCCCCCACCATGCGGCGCCGGCGTTCCTCGTTTTCGCCCGACAGAAAGTCGAGCGCCAGACCGGGTCGCCCGCCCGAGAGCGCCGCGGCCGTCTGGGAGCGCCGCAACGAACAGCGCCCGATCTCGCTGAGCCACTGGCTCAGGACCCCAAACTCGACCGGCGGACAGCGCAGCAAGGCGCAACGCGACCGGATCGTGGTCAGAACCAGATTGATCTGCTGGGTACACAGCACGATATAAAGCGACGGGGGCGGCTCTTCGAGCAGTTTCAGGAGATTGTTGGCCGCCACGACGTTCATCGCCTCGATCGGCGCGATCAGGATCACTTTATTGGGCGATTCGAGCGGCGCGTAGTAGGCCCGCTCCTGCATCTCGTCCACCTGCCCCTTGAGGATCTGACCCGACGCCGATTTCGGCTCGACCACCAGCACGTCGGGGTGCGTGCCCCGCTCGACCTTGCCGCAGGCGCGCTGCGCTTTCTCGCTGCCCGGTTCCAGCCCGTGGGTCACCAGCCGCTTGGCCAGCGCATACATCAACGACCGCTTGCCGACCCCCTCCGGACCGGTGAAAAGCAGGGCATGGGGCAGGCACTCGTGCTCGCACGCCCCCA
>DAOPYU010000669.1:0-1703 GCA_035353095.1 Candidatus Sumerlaeota bacterium
GATTTCATCTACAGTTTTGCGGTCATTGACCGTTTCCTGCTCGATTTCCGCGGCGGGCCGCCCGACGGCGATCATGCATTCGACCGCGAACCCCTCACCGAGCGCCAGCGCCTGGGCCGCTGCGTCGTAGTCGAAACCCGACATGCCGTGGACCAGCAGGTTGCGCCGCACCCCCTCGATGGCCATCGCGTGCCAGGCCGCGCCCGTGTCGTGCGAATGGGTGCGCATCGGCTGGCCGTTGAAATCGAAGGTGGTTTTCGAGACGGCGACCATCAGGCAGGCTGCGTTTTTGCACCATGCCTGGTTGGCCTCCATCAGGAGCGCGAAGAGTTTCTGGAAACCGGGCGTGCCGCGCAGGGCGTAGTGGAACCGCCAGGGCTGGTTGTTGTAACTCGACGGCGCCCAGCGGGCCGCTTCAAAGAGGGGGAGCAGATCCGCCTTGCTGAGTGGTTCGCCGGTCATCGAACGGGGCGACCACCGCAGGACCAGATCGGGCAAGATCCCCTGTTTGATCGAACGGTATTTCAGAGCGACTTCGTGAAGTGTTGCCATCTTTTCGGTCTCCTTATTGAATGGATTGACACAATCAAATCGAAATAAAGAAGTGACAGGGGCGTCTTGCCCATGCAGAAATCCCCAATTTCTTTCCCGGAGTTTCCCGAACCGTTCTGGCAGAAGAGTCCGGGGTGTCAACCGCTTCACGGGTGGTACGTCCGTGAAGCCTCGGCCCCCCCGTTTGACAAGATCCCGTTTTATTTCCCCCGCTCGACGGCCTGAACCTCGGCTTCCTTGCTTTCGCTCAGACCAGCCTGGGCAAACGCGTCGGTTTCGGGCAGGACGATCCGCAGTTCGGCCGACGGATCGAGCGCCACGCGCAGGCCGGGCGCCTGGAAATCCATGACATGCCCGCCCCAGCGGTGTTTCGAGTCTATGAAGTGCATGTGGTACCCCGCCACGTTGACCCCGTTGAGGTACTGGGGGAGGCGGAACCCGACGATGGTTCCGGTTACGTTCTTGATTTCCGTCACCTTCTGGCGTTTGGCCACGTCGGCCAGGCGCGGGTAGGGTTTTTTCTGGGCGGGTACGCTGCGCGTTTTCATGTAGGAGAAGGTCCCGTCCACGCGGAACGCCAGCGGCAGGTTGCGGTTGGGCGCGTTTTTGTCCAGCGTGGCGGTGAAGACCTCGATCGAGGGAACCTGGGTCATCTGCAACACCTCGTCCTCGTCGAACGGGGTGACCGTGGCGAAGGGGGTCAACGCACCCCGGGCCACGCGCTGGATCTTGCCGTCCGAGCGGGCCTGATAACACTGCCCGTCCAGGACGATCATCTCGCCGTCGAGGGTGTTGAAAGTCCCGATGCCCAGATCGCCGTGGGAAAGCAGATCGCCGCACGGCAGTTCCCCGTCATAGACCCCTTCGAGGAGCGCCTGCAGGGTTGAATACTGAAAGACCGCGTCCGGGTTTCGATAGACGGAGTGGCGGCATCCACAGAAGGTGTTCAGCAATCCGACCAGAAGCAGGCCGGCCAGAATCCGGTGAAACAACATCGAAACGCCTCTCCTTCTTGCGCGATATTTTTTGTGGGGACAGGTACTGGGGAAAGGCCCGATCGGGAAGGGGCCCGGCCATTTCCATGTCCCTGTTTCTCATTTTTCGGAATACCCCAAACCTTGCGGTCTATCTGGGATCATAGCCGTGAAGGA
>DAOPYU010000670.1:0-1670 GCA_035353095.1 Candidatus Sumerlaeota bacterium
CTGGGTTCCCGCTTGCGCGGGAATGACGGAAAGCGCGATTGTGTTTGGGCCCCAAGGCGAAGAACTCATCAAAATCGCCCCACAAATTCTTTCAAGGAACCGAAAAAAAGAGAGTCTTCGCGTTCCGGCGTCTCTGCCGATTCTTCTTTTGCGATCTCCTCTCTCTCGTGCTTTTTTTGGGGGCCCCTGTGCCAGGGGTATCCGGTTGTGCCTGTTAGTTCACGTTGTCTTGATCTTATTCGCGTTCCAGCGCGTTGAAAACCTGAATGCCGGCTCTCGCTTTCTCAAGGAACGAGGGCCAGGAACGAACTCGGGTCAATTCCCGCAGAAGAATCGAGGGCCTCAGATAGAAGAGGCGAAGGGCTCGGGCCCGCGCCCGGCAGAGCTGGGCCGGGGTCAGCTCGCCCGCCTGAAGAACACCGGGGCCTTCGGGACGGTACAGATCCCAGTTCTGACTGGTCAGCCACCCATTCTTGCAGGCTTGCTCATAGAGTCGGGTGCCGGGGAAGGGGACCGCCAGGTTGAAACTCACATAGTCCGGATTGATACGCCGGGCGAAACGGATGGTTTCCTCGATTGTTTGGGCAGTCTCGCCCGGAAGACCGAACTGAAACGTGGCGCGCGTCAGGATGTCCGCCTGCCGGGTCTGAAGGATGGCTTTCTCGCTCTGTTCGAGCGTGATCTCTTTCTGGCAACCGTCCAGAATGGCCTGAACCCCCGATTCCAACCCGTAGGAGATCATCTGGCACCCGGCGAGTTTCAGGGTCCGAAGAAGCTTGATGTCCACCGTGGCGACATGGCTGTTGCAGATCCAGGTGGGCCGGTGGCGCAGCTGGGCCATGTGGGAAAAGAGTTCCAGCGCCCAGTCGCGGTTGCTCATCAGGGCATCGCCCTGAAAAACGAATCGTCGGATGTTCAAGGCACTCTGGAGGTATTCGACCTCATCCAGAACGCTTTCGACGGAACGGAAACGGATCTGGTGACCCCAGAGGGAACCGGTCTGGCAGAAGGCACATTGCCGGGAACACCCCCGGGTCGCAATGATCGTGGCGAAGGAATGCTTTCCGAAGAACGGCAGGCGGTAGGCGTGATTGGGAAGCAGGTGCCGGGCGGGCGGAAGCAGTTCGTCGAGATTGGCGATCCGCTTGCGGGGACGGTTGACCTGGATCTCGGCAAAGGCGTCTGGAAACCCGTCTTCGGCGGGTATGCCCAGATTGGGCATTCTCCACACCAGGCCGTCAATCCTGGACATGGCCTGCCGGACATCGTCGGCGGTCCGCTGGGTCCCGGCGCCCCGGTGGATGCGGGCCAGCCGGGCCAGCGACCAGATCAACTCGGCAATCATCTCCTCGGCTTCGTCATTCAGGATGAAGTCGGCCGCGCTCTCGCGCAATGTCTCGACGGGCCGGGCGGAGGCGTGCGGTCCCATCAACCCGCAGATGGCCGCGGTGGCCCGTCCCAGCTGCGCCAGCAGATGGAGATCGTTGCGAATGGTCGAGGTCTCACTGTGGACGATGATGAGGTCCGGCTTCCACTCGTGGCACTCTTTTTCGACTTCTTCCGGCGTCTGGGGACTGGCAACCGCATCGAGGATGCGGGCCGTGTGGCCTTCCCCCTCGACCATGGCGGCGAGATAGGCCAGTCGGGTCTGGGGCCAGAGGGGGACACCC
>DAOPYU010000671.1:0-1660 GCA_035353095.1 Candidatus Sumerlaeota bacterium
CGATCCATCGGGCGATGACCTCCTGCGAAAATTCCGGTGTTCCCGTTCAGGATCAATTTCGTGGCGTCACGAAATTGATCGAACACGGCAAGGGCGGCAAGCGGGAAATCATTGATTATCTGTTGACCCGTTACGCCTGCTATCTGATTGCCCAGAATGGCGACCCCCGCAAAGAGGAGATCGCCTTTGCGCAAAGTTATTTCGCCATTCAGACACGCAAGCAGGAATTGATTGAAGATCGAATGCGCTTGCAGGCGCGGTTGGATGCCAGGGAAAGACTTCGGGAATCGGAGAAAACACTTTCCCGAAATATCTACGAGCGCGGCGTTGACGACGCCGGTTTTGGTCGGATTCGTTCAAAGGGAGATGCGGCCCTGTTTGGGGGCCATGCCACCCTCGCCATGAAGAACAGATACGGTATCACCCAGACCCGTCCGCTCGCCGACTTTCTGCCAACCTTAACGATCGCCGCAAAAAACCTGGCCACCGAAATGACCAATCACAATGTACAGCAGGAAGATCTTCAGGGAGAACCCGCAATCGCCCATGAACATGTCCAGAACAATCAGAGTGTGCGCGAAATGCTGGGACAGCGGGGAATCAAGCCGGAGGAACTGCCGCCAGAGGAAGATATCCGGAAGTTGGAACGGCGGGTAAAAACGGAGGAAAAGTTGTTGGGAAAGCATTCTGGAAAACTTCCCGAGTTGAAGGGGTGAAAAAATCCCCCCAATCGGCTGAAAGAACAATTTCACATAAGGAGAGGAAGACATGTCGTCTGTAAAGTGGGTCGTTCTGCTGTTCCTGATATTGCCGGTCTTGACGCAGGCCGAAGAGAAACCGGCCCCGCCGGCCAAACAATTCAATAATCCCGTCTTCTCCGGTGAGGCCCTGGCGGACCCCTTCTGTTTTTATCATCAGGGGACCTATTATGCGATCGCCACAAAAGGGGACAACGAGAAGCGGGACGACGGACGGGTTGTCCCGATGGTCAAGTCGAAGGACCTCCAGCACTGGGAATCGGTCGGGCGGGTCCTCATCCCCGCGCCCGAGGATGCCAAGGGAAACATCTGGGCCCCCGAGATCGCCTATGACAACGGGACGTTCTATCTGTATTACCACGCCGATGGCAACGGCAAGGGTTTCCACATCCGCGTGGCCCAGAGCAAGAACCCCGAAGGACCGTACCGCGACACCAATGCCCCGCTGACCGACGTTGCCAAGAACCCCTTCGCCATCGACTCGCACCCGTTCCGCGACGACGACGGCCAGTGGTACCTCTTCTACGCCACCGATTTCCAGGACATCTCCGACACGACCTTCCGTGGCACGGCGCTGGTGGTGGATCGCATGACCAGCATGACGCAGCTGGCGGGCAATCCCCAACCGGTCATGCGCGCCCACTGGCAGTGGCAGGTGTACCAGCGCAACCGCACGATGTACGGCAAGACCGCCGACTGGTACACCCTGGAAGGTCCCGCCGTCAAGAAACACGACGGGAAGTATTACTGCTTCTACTCCGGCGGCAACTACCAGAACGATTCCTATGGGGTGGACTACCTGGTGGCCGACAGTATCCTGGGGCCGTGGAAGGAAGTGGGCCAGGAACGCGGTCCGCAGATCATGCGTTCGATTCCCGGCAAGGTCATCGGGCCCGGTCACA
>DAOPYU010000672.1:0-1651 GCA_035353095.1 Candidatus Sumerlaeota bacterium
TACGACCGCATTGCTTCAACATACCGGGACAGTGCTTCCCAGTTCTGATTTCGCAAGACGGGATCTTCGATAGCCAGGGTGTCCGGGACGATTCGGGTGTTCCAGGTCTTGATCCATGTTTCCGCTTCCCGCCGCATCGTGGGCGAAAGGTGAGGAAAGTCGTCAAGGTTCAGAACGACCTGCCCGGACAGATCCAGAGCCGCCGTCTTCGACGTCGGCGCATCATCCAGTCGAGGGGTTTCCCGGGTATTATCAACCCGCGCAATTTGTTCCATCCCGGAAATCTCGGGCGGCGCCACCTCGCGCCGCAGGTCGGGAAGGGCGATCCCGATCAGAAAGACCCCAAGCACACCGAAGAGAACTCCTCCCCCCAGCAAGCCCCAGAGAAAAAGACGCCGCCAGAATCCCCGTTTCGGGGAGGGGGAAGCGGTTACGTCAGAGGTTGCGCCGTCTTCAGACTTGGCCATTTCATTGATCTCCCTGGAGTTACAAGAAATTCAGAGGTGTCCCGCATTTCCCGTTCTCAGGCCTCACACTACTATAGTGTCAAAATCGGCTTTTTGTTGGGAAGGAAAGTGCGTTTTTTTCAAAATAATTTTTGGAGAGAGAAAACCGGAGTTCGGAGACAATACAGGGACGCCCCCCTCTTCGAAGAACCACCTTTGCGCCAATCGGGAGATTGGCGGTCCCGGGGAGGGCGTCTTTTCCACAACGAGATCCCGAACTTTGCGTTTTCGCGCCTTTCGCGGTTTTATCCGGTGGCGGTTACGCTGCGCGTCAGGTCCATCCGTGTATATGCGGATTTCAAGAAAAGCGGTTCCCGGAGTCCGTCCCTTCAATTCCCCCGGGGAAGGATCTGCGCGACATAGACCCGACCGGGACGCGTCGAGTGGACGGGGTGGAGACGGGGCGAGTGGATCACTTTGGACAGGAGCGCGAGGTCGTCGCTCGTGAAATGCCGCCGGTTGTACTGCCACGCGGGGAACTGCGGCCTCCCCTGAGGGTCGGTGAGGGTGGACTCGTCCAGGGGCCAGCCCCACTCGTCCAGGTTGAAGAACACGTGTGTGAAGCCCGCCTGGGTCAGGGCGTCGAGCACGGCGTCGGCGTCCACCGCGCCGCGCAGGAAGGGCCGGATGCGGGGCGAATCGTACCAGTCGTTCCCCTCGACCCGGCAGAGCCAGTGCATTTTGCGGTGCTCTCCCACCAGAAGGACCTTCTCGTCCGCCCCCAGCGTCCGGTTGCAGAACCGCGCCGCGTCGTAGTAGGGAAGCCGCCCGGGGTGGAACGAATCGCCCCCCAGGTAGGCGTCGCGCGAGAGGAACCCGAGGGTGTAAGCGGGCCAGCGCACGGGCAACTGGTTGGTGCCGGGGGTCACCCCGCTCTCGACCATGAGCAGTTGGAAGAACGAGTAGGCGATCGCGTAAACGATCGGCGCCAAAATCCCCACCCCACAGGCCGCCCGGCGCCAGCCCCCCGTGAGCCGTCCCAGCCCGGCGGCGCCCCCCAGCGCCAGCGAGGGCGCCACGGCCAGCGCGGGCATCAGGAAGCGGTTGCTCTGGTAGGTGAAAAACCACGAGACCCCCAGGAAACCCAACCAGAGCGCCCCGCACGCGGCCACCGGACGGCGCCGCGCGTGGCCGAGCGCCCACAA
>DAOPYU010000673.1:0-1639 GCA_035353095.1 Candidatus Sumerlaeota bacterium
TGGAGATACGGGGTCGCGAACGTGTTGTCGGCGATGGCCAGAAGGTCGCGCTCCCGGGCGATCGCGACCATCGCGTTCAGGTCGGTGATTTTCAGGAGCGGGTTCGAGGGGGTTTCGATGAAGAGCGCCCGGGTCTTGTCGGTGATCGCCGCGCGGACGGCCTCGGGGCGGGTCGTGTCGGTGAAGGTGACGCTGAGGCCCCAGTGGGAGAAGAGTTTCGTCAGGACGCGGAAGGTGCCGCCGTACACATCCTCGCTCACCACCAGGTGGTCGCCCGGTTGAAACAGCAACAGGACCGAGGAGGTGGCGGCCATGCCCGAGGCGAAGGCGAACCCCGCCACGCCACCGTCCAGTTCCGCAATGGTCTTCTCGAGCGCTTCGCGCGTTGGGTTGCCGCTGCGGGTGTAGTCGTAGGCGCCGAAGTGTTCCGGGTCGCTCTGACTGTAGGTCGAGGCCAGGTAGAGGGGGACGCTCGACGCCCCGGTGATCGGGTCGCGGTCCACGCCCGCGTGGATGATTTTCGTCTGGAAGTCCATGAGGTTTTCCCCCTCTTCTCACCTGAAAACCGCTTATAGAGTGTCCCTTGTTTATTCTCTGAGAACCGCTGTTGAGCGCCAACACGCCGGTTTCGCGGTTGACTTCGGTCTTCTTGTTTATTCTATAGAACCGCTGTTGAGCGCCAACGGCGCGAATTTATACCAGCCTGGGGCAAGCGAAGCGTCGCCCCAGGGAAGGTGTCCCTTGTCAAAAGGGCTGAAGGCCCGTTTTATTCAAGAGGGGAGAAACCGTTCGATAGAACGGGCTTTCAGCCCTCAATTTATAGGAACTGAATCGGTTCCTGGGGCGATGCCCCAGGCTGGTATAGGGCGCGCCGTTGGCGCTTGACCTCGCAAGTTCTCTGAGCCGCATCGTTTCCCTCTTTCCAATTTGAATCTCTCTTCGAGTGTCTGAAATCCGGCACAAATTCCTTTTCCCAACATCAGTTTCCTTTCCTACAGAACCGAATTCAGGTCGTCCACCAGATCATCGGCGTTTTCGATCCCGATGGAAAGTCTTAAAAGCCGGTCGTTGATTCCCAGCCGCTCGCGTGTGGCCGGGTCCAGGTCGGCGTGGGTCTGGAGGGCTGGGAAGGTGATGAGGGACTCGGTCCCTCCGAGGCTTTCGGCGAAGAGGAACACCCGCACGCCGGACAGGATTTCCGCGACCCGGGCGGGATCGTCCACCTCGAAGGCGATCATGGCGCCCCAGCCGCTCGATTGCCGTCGCAGGGTCTCGTGGCCCGGATGGGCGGGGAGACCGGGGTAGTACACACGGGCCACACGGGGATGACGCGCCAGAAACTCCGCCACGATTCGCGCGTTCTCCTCCTGTTTTTTCAGGCGCAGGACCAGGGTCTTGAGGCCGCGCAGGAGGAGCCAGGAATCCATCGGCCCCAGAATCGCGCCCGCCGCGTTCTGGAAGAAGGCCAGCCGTTCGGCCAGTTCGTTCGTCCGCGCCACCGCCAGGCCCGCCACCACGTCGTTGTGGCCGCTCAGGTACTTTGTCCCGCTGTACACGGTGATATCGGCGCCAAACTCGAAGGGACGCGAAAGCGCCGGGGTCAGGAAGGTGTTGTCCACGATCAGCAGGGCGTTGTGCC
>DAOPYU010000674.1:0-1636 GCA_035353095.1 Candidatus Sumerlaeota bacterium
GGGAAAGAGGATCTGACCTGTGGCGACAAGCGCTCGCTGCGGGCGAGCGTCGCCAAAATCAAGGAGGGGTACGACGAGTTCGACGCGCTGTCGCATCTTCAGCCCGAGTTCATGGAGCGCCACGAGGCGGTCGACAAGGATGTGTACCGCACCGTCTACTCGAACGGCTCTGAAATCATCTGCAATTACCGCAGCGAGGCCTTCACGTACCGAGGGAAGACCATCCAGCCCATGACGTACCTTCTCGTCGAGAAATAAGCGAGGAACGTTGAACATGACATCGCTTCTCATAAAAAAACTCCTCCACGAGAAAACGGTCCCGATTTCGAAGGTGGGCGCTTGCCTCGAGGCCGAGACCGACGAAATCCCGATCGCGCGCATCAACTGGCCCAAGCACCCCTATTGCCCGAAGGTCAGCTTCAGGATCGGCCATATCCAGACGGAGATCTGGCTGACGTTTTGCGTGTCCGAAGAGCGGATCCGCGCCTTGGAAACGCGCACCCACGGGGCGGTTTACAACGACAGCTGCGTCGAGTTCTTCGTCTCGTTCGACGGGACGAACTACTACAATTTCGAAATCAACTGCATCGGAACCCCCCACGTCGCCTACGGCTCGTCAAGGAACGGGCGGAAATTCGTGCCCGAGCCGCTCGTCGACAAAATGGTGATCCAGTCGACGCTGGGCAACCGCCCGTTCGAGGAAAAGGCGGGCGGGTTCGAATGGGCCATGACGGTCAGGATCCCCGTGGAATGTTTCGCCTTCGACACCATCGCCTCGCTAAGCGGCGTGCGCGCCACGGCCAACTTCTACAAGGTGGGCAGCGGCATGTCGGTCCCCCACTACGTCACCTGGGCCCCTGTCGGGACAGAGGCCCCCGATTACCACCGCCCGGAGTATTTCGCCGGCATCCACTTCGAGTGAAGTCGCCTTGCGCGTTTATCCCAACTTTTTTGCGCGGCTATCGCTAGCCGGAGAACGCGGTTTTTGAAACGATAACACGGTCGTGCCTTGAACGCGCCGGAAACGGCGGGGGCGCGGGCTTCGAAGCCGGCGCGCGCCTCCGCGAGGAAAACCCATGATCTTAGCACCCATCGACTGGACAATCATCGCCCTGTTCTTCGCCATCCTGATCGGCATCGGCCTCGTCACCTCCAAGCAGGCGGGGAAAAGCTCCAAGGAGTTCTTCCTGTCGGGGAATTCGATGCCCTGGTGGCTGCTGGGGATCTCCATGTGCGCCGCCACGACTTCCACGAACTCGGCGAACCTGTTCACGGAGATCATCCGCAACAACGGCATTTCCGGAAACTGGGTCTGGTGGGCGTTCTGCCTGACCGGCATGCTGACGGTCTTTGTCTACGCGAAGCTCTGGCACCGGACCGGGGCCAAAACGGACATCGAGTTCTACGAACTGCGCTACAGCGGCAAAGCCGCCGCCGTCCTGCGCGGTTTCCGGGCGCTCTATCTGGGGGTGTTTTTCAACACGGTCATCACGGCGCTCGTCATCCTCGGCGCCATCAAGATCGGCGTCGTGATGTTTGACATCTCGCCTGTCAAAATCATCGTCATCACCGCGGTGGTCACCGTGATTTACAGCGCGCTGGGCGGCATGCGCGGCATCGTGATCGCGGATTTCTT
>DAOPYU010000675.1:0-1634 GCA_035353095.1 Candidatus Sumerlaeota bacterium
TCGGGACCCGACCGCTCCCCACTCCCCCCCTCCCTCCCCCTCGCAGGCGCCGGGGTCCAGAACCCTCTCCCCTATTGAGATACGGGGAGATATCCCCCCCACGGCAGAGACGTCCGGGAACTATTTTTCAATCTCGGAAAAAAACAGTTGCGTCCCCGCTCCAGCGGGGGTATATACATCCGCCATTGTTGGTGTGGGAAGACTTTATGACACTGGGGGCTTTATGCGAAACGATGGAGACAACAGACCACGCTACCAAATCGTATTGCGGCCAAATCGGCCAGGTAAAGTTTGCCGGAATTCATCTGCTGGTTGAGCTGTGGCAAGCTCAACACATGTCCGACGCTAACAAGATCCGGACAATCCTCACCGACGCCATCACCGCCTGCGGTGCGACCCTTCTGAGTATGGACTTACATGTGTTTTCCCCCTACGGGGGCGTTTCCGGGGTCGCGGTTCTTCAAGAATCCCATATCAGTATTCACACGTGGCCCGAATTCGAATACGCCGCTCTTGATGTGTTTGTCTGCGGTACGCTGGACCCCTTCCAGGCCATTCCGGTTCTCAAGGAAGGTTTCAAGCCGGGCAAGATTCAAGTCATTGAAGTAAAACGAGGTATTCTCGACCTATGACCGAGACCGCCTGGGTTTCTGAAAACCTGGTGCCGCCCATCAGAGTCGAGTACCAATTCTCGAAAGAGTTGCACCAGGAACAGACACCCTTTCAGAGCATGCGGGTGGTAGAATCCACCTTCTATGGTCGGATGTTGTTGCTTGACGGCATCGTCCAGACCACCGAGAAGGATGAATTCGTGTACCACGAAATGCTCACCCAGGTTCCCCTGTTGGCGCACCCGGCTCCCGAGCGGGTGTTGATCATCGGCGGGGGCGATGGCGGTATGCTGCGCGAGACTCTGCGCCATCCTGGCGTGCGCAAGGCCGTTTTGGTTGAAATTGACGAACGGGTCGTCGAAGTCAGCAAAGAGTATCTTCCCACGATCAGCGGCGGCAGTTTCGCCGATCCTCGCGTCGAAACGCTCTACGGTGACGGCGCGCGTTACGTCAAGGAAACACCCGAGCGATTCGACGTGGTGCTCGTGGATTCTTCGGACCCGATCGGCCCGGCCACGGTCCTCTTCCAGAAAGAGTTCTACGCTGACATCGCCCAAATCCTGACGCCCGACGGCGTCCTGGTCCGCCAGACCGGTTCCACGTTTCTGCAACCGGACGAACAAGGCCATGCCCTCGAGATCCTCCGTGAGATCTTCCGGCACAATGGCCTGTACGTCTTTCCCGTGCCCACCTATGTCGGCGGATTCTTTTCGGCCAGTTTCTCCTCGCAGACGATCAACCCCCTGGCCGTCACGGAAGAACAACTCAGCGAACGGTTTGGCCCCTTGAGGGGTCAGACGCGGTATTACAATCCGGGGGCCCATGTCGCGGCCTTCCAACTCCCAGAGTACGTCAAAAAAAGGATCGTCCTTCAATGAGCAACAACGCATCCGCAACGCAGGAAACTTGCCATGCCGAGAAAACCACCTTCGGGTGGGAACTGGTTCTGGATCTCTACGAGTGCGACCTCGACAAGATCAGCAGTGCCGAAGTGATTCAGAATTACGCCCGTGAACTGTGCAA
>DAOPYU010000676.1:0-1622 GCA_035353095.1 Candidatus Sumerlaeota bacterium
CGACTCCGTGGGACAAGAGTTGCCGCTGCGCGGCCCATGTGGCCTACTTCCGGGGGACACTCGACTGAGTGGGGGAAGAATTTTTTGAACCTCAGACCGGAGTCCGGTCGGATGTGATTCAGACGGCTCCATGACAATCCGCGACCTTTCCCAAACCCACAACCCTCCTTCCTGCTGGCAGATGCGGAAACGGGAACCGAAAAACATCCCTGTTTCCGGTTGAGGCATCCGCCGGCGCCTGATAGAGTCAGGCTAGCGGATCGGTTTTGCATGGCGCCGATTCCAGAGAACGGTTTCACTCCCCGATCCCCCGTTGCAGGTGTCCCCGACATGACCGATACGCCTCACCCCTTGCCTCCCGTGGAGGTCGTTCCCCCGCCGACGGCCCGACCCCGCCTCTTTTCCCGTCCAGTCGCCGTGTGGGTGGGACTGGGAGTGCTGGCGCTGATTTATGGTCTGACGACCGCCCCCCTGATTTCACGCGCCTACATCGACCTGGGGGACGGCAACTATCTCTACACGTCGTCGCGCATGGCCGACGGGTTGATGATCTACCGGGACTTTCTCTCGCCCCAGCCGCCGCTGCATCTGTTGACCGGATCGGCGCTCATCCGGCTGGGTCGCTTTCTGGAAGCGCACTGCGCCCTCGAAGACGGACCGCTCATGACCGTGCGGGTCTTCAGTCGGGTCCTGCACCTTTTGACGATGCTCTGCATCTGGGGGCTGGGACGACGGATCACCGGGAGCCGCCGGGGGGGAATCCTGGCGGCTACCTTGTACCTGCTCCTGCCCCTCAATTTCTGGTGGAGCCTGGGGTACCAGAGTGAACTGCTGGAGATTCTCTGGCTCTACGGGGCGCTAAGTTGCTTTGTGCGGTTCCGTCCGGCGCCGATGGCGGCCGCGGGCGTCCTGATGGGGCTGGCGGTTCTGACCAACATGACCGCCGTTCCCTATGCCGCGGCCAATCTGGTCTTCCTCTGTGTGCGCCACGGGTGGGGGCTGGGGAATCCCCGAAAGGGGGGATGGAAACTGGTGGGGTGCTACCTGTTGCCGTTTCTGCTGGTGACAGGCGCCTTCATTGCCTATTACGAAATCCGCACAGGCGCGTATTTCCTCAACGTGGTCTCCAACCAGGTCGGGTCCTACCCCCAAGGAGGCTTCTGGGGATACGCCGTGGGGAAGGTGCTGAGTCAAGGCGGAAAGATCCTGGTCAACGAGGGGGGCTTCATCCTCATCGGGTTGTTCGGCCTGATGGCCTACAACCGGCGCGAGCGCGGTCTGGAGCGGGAGTACCTGGTCTGGTACGCGCTGGCGCTGTTGCTTTCGGTGCTCTATGTGACCAAGGGCGGGACGATGGACTACATCTTCACGCTGGGCGAACCGGTTCTGGCCCTGTTCGGCGCCTCCTTTCTGATGCGTTTCTTCGGGTCCGGATTTTTCAGAAAATTCCGTCCGACCTCGCTCTGGCACGACACGGCGCTTTTCCCCCAGATCGCCTTCGGGCTGCTTCTGTTGACTGTTGCGTTCGCCCTGCCCGTCCGTTTCTGCATCGAGACGCTGAAGCAGCGGCAATTCGAACAGAGTGAAGAAGGACTGGACCTGGTCGCCCACTATATCGAGCG
>DAOPYU010000677.1:0-1619 GCA_035353095.1 Candidatus Sumerlaeota bacterium
CCGGTCGGGGTGGAAAAACCGGGAGTCCGGTATCTGAGCCACGTGGCCGAGATCCCGGTGATCGAAGTGACGGGGGCGCTGGCCGCGTTTTCCTCCGCGGCGCCGGTGGACTTGCTGAAGGTCAGTGGAACGGGCAAGTCGCTGACGGCCGCTGCCGGTTTGCGACGGCTTGAAGCGGGACAGGCGGGGACGGTGAAAGTCACGGCGCTCAAGGACGCCACCGCCTCCCCAAGGACCTTCTCGCGCCTCACGGTCCAGACCTCGGACTCCCAACTGCCTCTGATTCCGCTCAAACTCTCGCTCAAGGGCGTGGTTGCAGAACGGTTGACGACGCAGCAGACCGTCGGTTACCTGAAAACGACGACCAAGACGTATCGGGACAAAGCCAAAGTCCGGCGGGTGAGCCTGGCGGGAGTTGGGGCGTTGTGGCGGGTTGAACCGGATGCGCTGGACGACAAACCGGCGGGACAGGGAGTGGATGTGGACGGGCCGGATCTGCTGGTTGCGCCCGAGATCAAGACGTTGCAGGTGACGGGTGGGCCGATTGTGTCCGAGGGGATCTTTGCCAAATTGACCTCGAAGGTCAGCGCTTCGTCCGGCTTGTATAAATCGGCGGTCGGAAGCGTTCTGTTCCTGGGCAATGTGCGGGTTTTGTTGATTGAGAGTCCCGCCGACCTCGGTATCCTGGAGGCCCGGGCAAAGAAGACGGCCTCCGGTTATCGCGGTGGGTTCCTCGGGTATTCCGACCATCCGGAACAGATGCGGGTGCTGGCCAACAACATCAAAACCCGGGTCTCCGGGGATGGTCTGGTTTCCGGGATTTTCTATGCGGGGTTTGACACATCCGGCCAGGCGACCTACACGGGGGCGATCAAACTGATCCAGTCCAAAGTGTCCCTTCAGGGGGAGGCGCACGTCAGTCTGGCGTCCCGGAGCAAGATGAAGTTCAAACCGTCACAGGGCAATTTCCTGGTTTACACCAGCGCGCCCCCAGCGCCTTGATGGTTGGGTGAGAAAACGGGTTTCAGGAAAAGGGCGGCATTCGCGCTAGCGGGGATGCCGCCCTTCTCTTATATTGGAACCTGCAGTTGCACAAAACTGGAAAGCATTGAGCAAATAGTTCCAGAATGAGTATTGGTCTGTGAGGGGAAGATGACGATGAAAAGTCCATGCACTTACCCCTCGGGCGGCATCTCAGCCAGCGAGATTTTCAACGCGTCGGCGACTCCCTGTCCGTAGGCCGGATCGGCCTTCAGGCAATTGCCGATGTGGCGGTATTGGATTTCTTTCGGGGCGTCGCCGATAGCGCGAGCCGTGTTGCCGAAGAGGGCCGCCTTTTGTTCGGGACTCATCAGACGGAAGAGCAGACCGGGCTGCGAATAATAGTCGGTATCCTCGCGCTGGTTCCAGTGAGCGGCTGCGCCTTCCAGAGCCAGGGACGGTTCGGCAAAGTCGGGCTGCTCCTGCCATTCGCCAAAGCTGTTGGGTTCGTAGCCGAGGGTGCTGCCGTAGTTGCCATCCACCCGCATGGCACCGTCGCGGTGGTAGCTGTGGAAGGGACAGTGCGAGGCGTTGACGGGGATGAGGTGGTGGTTGACGCCGAGGCGGTAGCGTTGGGC
>DAOPYU010000678.1:0-1614 GCA_035353095.1 Candidatus Sumerlaeota bacterium
CCTTGACCCGACGAGCAGAGCCGGGTCTGCGTTTATGGTTTGATAAACGTCACGCCTGTCTTACGCCCGCGCAGAAAAGGGTCATTCGTGAGTTTCTGCTTTTTACCGAGGACTTTTCGGAATACGAATCTGCAAGAAAAGACGCCACCCAGGCGTTGGATTCTTATTGGCGAAACGTAAGTCTTTAGCCAGCCACGTAAGTGGAACCGCGAAAGACGCGAAAATTGCGAAACACTCTCGTTTTTTCGCGTTCTTCGAGATTTTCGTGGTTTCCCGCTGTTTTGGTTCCAGAGAGCAATCAGTCGCATGCAATAGACGGCAAAAGGATTACGAGAGTTTTTCAGGGGAGGCTGTGTGGGGTGATACCGGGACATTTTGGGAGGCGTACAGAACCGCGCCGGCGGGGACGCCGGCGGTACGAACTGCTTCACGGGCGAGGCGCCCGTCGCTTTTAAGGGGACGTTTTGTGGAACCGTCGTTTACGCGTTTGGCGCCTTGGGCGGGGTCCAGTAGCGGTATTTGCAGGTCAGGACGATGTCGGTGGCGACCATGAGGCCGTTGAGGATGTAGAGGAGGATGACTTTGTCGCAGGAGTAGAGGATCTTGTGGAGGCAACCGCTGACGTAACCGACCAGGACCAGGAAGAGAAAGGGGAGGCTTTTACCTTCGCATCGTTTGGTGGTGTAGGTCTTGTGGAGGGCGAAAGGCCAGCTCAGGCCGAAGCAGACGAGCATGATGGCTTCATAGGGGCTCATGGGGGTGGTTCATCCTTACAGGGGGGGGCGTTTCTTTCAGGGCGGAGTCCTGACGACACGGTATATCCCCCCGGGACGGCAGTTCCGTCCGATTGATATGGGGTAAAGATCCGTTTCGTGGGGGTGTTCCATCTGCCCACGACGGTTTTCCGCCGGGAACGGATCGTATGGGTGTTCCTCCCGGGAACACCCGAATATTGGATTATTCCGGATTTTTCTGAGAACTGCAAGGATCGCTTCCAGCGGGGGCTTTGCGGACTTCGATACTGGCGAACCAGCACCAGTGTTCGAGACGGGGCCAGTGGCTCAGGAGGAAACGGTCGGCGCGCATCCAGAGGGAGAGGCTTTTGCGGAAGCGGTCGAGGTTTTTTCTTCCGTATTGCCAGAAGAAGCTGCCCGCGGCCAGAAGGTAGAAGGGTTTCCAGGCCAGCCGCCCGAAGGGTTTGCGCAGCTGGACGAGGCTCCAGGCGTCGAAGTAGGTGGTGATCGAGCGCCAGATTTTCGGGGCGAACAGGCGGCGGTAGAGGCGGATGAGGGGGTTGCGGTTGAGCGGCTCGATGAAGAGGCCGCAGCCGCCCGGGGCGAGGACGCGGTGGATCTCCTCGGCGGCCCGGGGCAGGTCGGTGTGGATCAGGACGGACTTGCAGAAGAGCGCGTGGATCGAGTCGGCGCGCAGGGGGAGCGCTTCGGCGCGTCCGGTGACGAACTGGATGCGGTCGGCGAGCCCGGCCTGTTCGGCCAGGTGGCGCAGGGTCTTGAGGCGTTCGAGGGCCAGGTCCACGACCACGACGCGCGCGCCGGCCCGGGCCCAGAGGAGGGCGTGCATGCCCACGCCGCCGCCGAGTTCGACGAGGAGGCG
>DAOPYU010000679.1:0-1597 GCA_035353095.1 Candidatus Sumerlaeota bacterium
GAGAATCTCCGGACGCATGGGGTTCAACACCTGCAACGGGAACGCGAGGCGGTTATTTCTCCGTGATGGTCAACTCCATTTCCGTCTCGAGTGCTCCGGCGAAGGCGCCGGTGTCGCGTTTCACTTTGACCTTGTACTGGCCGGGCGCCACATTCTGGGTTTTCCACGAAAACCCGCAGCTGCCCCCTCACCCAAACTCCAGGTCGGACGACGCGACTTCCTTGCCGTCCGGCCCGAGAATCGTGAGATGCGGTTTGGCCGGAGGAAGGTATTCCCCTTTCTCCGATCGGCCATAGATGCTACCGTACTCTTCGCCCTGTTTGCCCGTCAGTTTCAGGTCCAGGTAGAGGTCCGTTCCGGCGGGGAAGGAGGTCTTGGCTTCGACTTTGTCGGGCGTCGCCGAGTACCGTTTCGATTCCTCGAGCGCCACCACTTTCAGTTTCGGCTGGCCCAGTTCGACCGTTGCCGTTTTGCCGGCTTCGATGCGGCACTCCGGTCCGTTGCTGAACGAGACCATGCCGGTGTCGTTCTTACCGAAAGCCAGATTGCCGCGTTCCATCCGATACCGTCCCTGAGGGATATCCATGTCGGCGCCGTTGATGTCGAACAGAATACTCGGTGTTTCGGTCGAAACCAGCCGGGCGCTTCTGAGTTTCGGCTCGGCGGCGATCTCAACCATTTTGACCTCGACCTTACCCGTGGGCGTGTTGTCTTTACACAAGACCGCCCGCAGCGGTTTTTCCTTCGTCCCCTCGCCCGTGAAGCGCAGCTGGTAGAAGGCCTTGTCCTGACAGGTCAGACTGCTCAGCGTGCTCTGCGGCATCTGGTTCTGATTCGGGTCGTCCGTTTTTTTGACCAGTGCGACCGAGTCCCGACCGAAGTCCACAAACGAACCGTCGAAACCGCCATCCGTCAGGCGCAGGGTGGTTTCGGCGTCCCCCAGTTTGGCCTTCCCTTCCCAGAAACAGAAAGGAGCACACATCACCTGGGGACGTTCGTCGTAGAAATTCACCCGCACCATGACCCGGAAAGGCACTTTCTTGCCGTCGGCCAGGGTGGCGGTGAAATCGGGCGAGACGAAATTCCACCCCTCGTTTTCGTCTTTCGGTTTCCCGACCGGTTCCAGTTTCTCGCCTTTACCCAGTTTCCCGTCGCAATCGAGATCCAGGTAAACCGCTTTGGCGTTTTTCCCCTCGTATTCGAGGAATCCTTCATCCGACCCACGCAGCAGAGGCAAATGGAATTGAATGCCCTTGTCCTTCGCCAGACCGACACTCTTGATAAACGCCGTCTTCGGGGACTGGCTCCCATACCCCCAGAACGAGTTGGCCTGATTGATCTCTTTGTCCGTCAGGCCCTTGTACTGCAGGTCGAACACCACGGCGCCGGGTTTGGCCGCCCACTCCTTGAACTCGGATTCCTTGAGCACCGCCGGGGGCGCTTTCTTCTCGCCTCCCGGCATCGTCACGTCGTCCATCTGCGCCTGAGCGGACAAGCCCGCCCAGAACGCCCCTGCGGCTACCCCGGCTCCGAATACCCACGAACGCATTCTCCGCCTTCGCGTATTCAAAACTCGGTCCCTCCTTTCGTGAAAAAA
>DAOPYU010000680.1:0-1587 GCA_035353095.1 Candidatus Sumerlaeota bacterium
CTGGGGGCGTGGAATATCGGGCATGGTTATGTGGTGTTGACTCTGGCCGCCGAAGCCGCGTTGTTGTTCGTGGCCGCTCAGACCGGTTTCATTGACGGGCCGCGCGTCATGGCGAACATGGCCATTGACGGCTGGCTGCCCCGGCGTTTCTCCCAGTTGTCAGATCGCCTGACGATGCAGGATGGGGTCCTGCTGATGGGAGGAGCGGCCCTTGCCGTACTCTTCTACACGCATGGCAATATCACGGCCCTCGTCACCATGTATTCGATCAACGTGTTTCTGACCTTCTCGCTTTCCATGACGGGCATGTGCCGGTACTGGATTCGCGACCGGCATAAACAACCGAAGTGGAAGCGGTCCCTCGCCGTTCAGGCGATGGGGCTGATGGTCTGCGTGGGCATTCTGATCACCGTGGTGTGTGAGAAATTCCTCGAAGGGGCCTGGATGACCCTGGTGGTGACGGCGATGCTCGTCTCGCTCTGTTTCCTGATCCGGCGCCACTACCGGAATGTGGGCAAAGGAATCCGCGCGGTTGATTCGATCCTGGGCGGATTGCCCCAGAGCGGTCCGGTGATTGAGATGCCGATTGATTCCAAACAGCCCGTGGCGGTCATGCTGGTGGGGGCGTACAGCGGGTTGGGGGTCCATCAGTTGCTTCAGGTCCAGAAACTGTTCCCGGGGTTGTTCAAAAGTTATGTGTTCGTCTCGGTCGGAGTGGTGGATTCCGTCACCATGAAGGGGATAGACGAGGTGGATCGTACGCGCCAGCGGACCGAGGACGCGCTCCAGCAGTACGTGGCGCTGGCGGGACGCCTCGGTTTTGCCGCCGAGTACCGCATGAGCATGGCGACGGAAGCGGTCGAAGAATCGGTCAAACTCTGCCGCGAGCTCGGCAAACAGTACCCCCGCGCGGTGTTCTTCATGGGGAAACTGGTGTTCGAGAAGGAAGGGTGGTACAACCGGTTCCTGCACAACGAGACGGCCTACCAACTCCAGCACCGGTTCCATTTCGCCGGGTTGAACGCGATCGTGCTGCCGGTACGCCTGTTGGAAAGACGTGTCCAGAAGCCGGGTCCGGAACCCACCCAGGCGGGTTGAGTAAACGGAACCGGAAGCGCCTGAGCCGATTGGGTCGGGAGGGGGGCGTTTTCCCCCTCCCAGTGGCGTTTTCAAGATTCATTGGGGAGGTTGGGGGGACACTCCGTGTCGGGCCGACGTTCGCGGATTTCGGGAGAGCTCTCAACCGCGGTTCTGGAGGACCCAAAAAAAAGACCGGGCCGAAACCCGGTCTCATCAAGGAATATCTGCATCTGGCGGCGTCAGCGGAGGACGCCGGAGGCGTGAGACGACTACTCGCGCACAAGGTAACGCGAGTTGATGCGCTTGGCGCCGAACGCCTGCTGCGAGAACTTCTCGGCCGCTTCCACGTCATAGGGCTTGCAGGAGAAGATGTTGATGTACGCCGCGCCAGTACCTTCAGAGAAGTGACCGGTGATGGAACTGGTCTCGACGAACTGCAGGAGTGAATACCCTTTGGTGTGGACGCATTTTTCACCGAAGTAGGGAGTTTGCGCTTCCCCGTACGGG
>DAOPYU010000681.1:0-1587 GCA_035353095.1 Candidatus Sumerlaeota bacterium
GCAGAAAATGCCGGGGGCTGTGGAACCGCGACTGAGGGAAACCACGAAAATCGAGAAAGAAGTAAAAAGTGAGATTTCGGGACTCTCGTGCAGAGGGTGACTGAATCTTGATGATTCGGGAAGACTGTCGTCTGGAAACGGGAGGGGGCAACCGATGCATCCAGTTTTTCTTCAGGCTTGGCGAGTGCCCCTGATGGCCGCCTTGTTTGCGGCCCTGGTCAGCCTGAACGCCTGCCATTCGGTCCCGGAAAACCTTTCATCTGACCCCATGAAGACGCCCCGGATGTACTTCGGAGACCCGTCGCGCCAGGGGCGTCCGTTTTCCAAGGATCCGGCGGTCGTACAGTTCCAGAAACGGTACCTGCTCTATTATTCGATTCCTCCTGCCGATCGGAATGGCGGGTGGGGGATTGGCATCGCCGAAAGCCATAACCTGACCAATTGGACACGAATCGGCGAGATCGCGAAAGAACCCAACGGGCCGGAAGCGAAGGGGTTTTGCGCACCGGGGGCGATTGTCCTGAAGGGGAAAGTGCATCTGTTCTACCAGACGTATGGCAACGGCAAACAGGACGCAATCTGCCACGCCTGGAGTGAAGACGGTGTGACCTTCCGGCGTGACCCGTCCAATCCGGTCTTCCGTCCCACGGGGGCGTGGAACTGCGGGCGCGCCATTGACGCCGACGTGGTCGAATACGAGGGGCAGTTGTGGCTCTATTGGGCGACGCGCGACCCGTCTTTCAAGATCCAGATGCTGGGAGTCGCGACTGCGCCGATGGATTCGGACTTCTCGCGCGGCGCCTGGACCCAGCGGTGTGATGGACCCATTCTGAAACCCGAGTTGCCCTGGGAACAGCAGTGCATCGAGGCTCCCGCGGTCTTTAAGCGGGGAGGGAAACTTTACATGTTCTACGCCGGGGCCTACAACAACGCCCCGCAGCAGATCGGTTGTGCGGTCAGTTCCGACGGGTTGACTTGGAAGCGGCTTTCGGACAAACCCGTTTTGCCCAACGGCCAGCCGGGCGAGTGGAACGCGAGCGAGTCGGGCCACCCCGGCGTTTTTCAGGACGAAGACGGCAGGATTCACCTTTTCTACCAGGGCAATCACGACCAGGGGCGCACCTGGTTTCTCTCGCGCCAGGAAGTCCACTGGAACTGGTGGGGGGGTCCCCGACTGATCGAGCCCCGGCACTGAGAAATATTTCTGAAACGCCGATCTCCCGATCGGCACGGAGAAAGTCTCTCTCCTGATGGGTGAGTGATTCGAACCGCTTTTCCCCTCGATTCAAAGCCGCCACCGGTTTTCCCCCTCCTCAAGGACGGTTTTTAGATTGAAAAGCCTCTTCAATCCTTGGAAACTGCCTCACGGTTGGCTCGTGTGTGATCCTGCGGAAATTCCGTTCAGGCCGGGCACCGCTGCCCATCGGCAGAAATATCAGAGGCTGGCCGCATGAAATCCCAAACCCTGAACCGATTTCTCCCCCTTGCGGCGTTGCTGGCCATCGGCCTGCCCTGCCTGGCGCTTTACGGGCGTTTCATCGCCGGATGGTTTCCCATCGGAGTGGACAATTCGCTTTTTCTGATTCC
>DAOPYU010000682.1:0-1579 GCA_035353095.1 Candidatus Sumerlaeota bacterium
GAAAGGCGAAGGTGCCCAGCAGCACCACCGGCACGGCGATGGTCGGAATCAGGGTGGCACGTATGTTACCCATGAACAGGTACATCACGAGGAAGACGAGAAAGATCGCTTCGAAGAGTGTCTTGACCACCTCTTTGATGGCCACCGTGATGAAGGGCGTAGTGTCATAGGGGAAGACGACCTTCATGCCGGGAGGGAAGTAAGCGCTCATCTCTTTCATTTTTGTGCGGACGGCATTGGCTGTGTCCAAGGCGTTGGCCCCCGCCGCTTGGCGAATTGCCAGCGCGGAGGAGGGCTTTCTGTTATGGAACGCCTCGACATCGTAGGCCTCGGTGCCGAGTTCCGTGCGGCCCACATCCCTGATCCGCACGACCGATCCGTCCGGGTTGGTGCGGAGGGGAATGGCGGCGAACTCGTCCGGGGTCTTGAGCATGCTCTGGACGATGATGGAGGCGTTGAGGCGCTGGCCTTTCACGGCCGGCGCGCCGCCGAACTGTCCAGCGGAAATTTCCACGTTGTAGGACTTCAGCGCGACAATGATATCCTGGAACGTCATGTTGTACTTGGTCAGTTGGTCGGGATTCAGCCAGACGCGCATGGCGTACTGTCCGCCGAAAACCTCCACTTCGCCGACGCCGTGGACGCGGGCGAGAACCTTTTCAAGGCTGGATTTGGCGTAGTCGCGCAGATCACTTCCGTCCATGCTTCCGTCTTCGGAGATCAGACCCACAACCATCAGGTAATTGGCGGTGCTTTTTTTGACGTCGACTCCTTGGTTCTGCACGACTTCCGGAAGGCTTGCCATGGCCTGCTGCAGCTTGTTCTGCACTTCGGCCTGGGCCAGATCCGGATCGGTTCCCGGGGCAAAGGTCAGCTCAAGGCGGGATGATCCCGACGAGTCACTGCTCGCGCTCAAATACAACAGCTTGTCGAAGCCGGTCATTTTCTGCTCGATGATCTGCGTCACGCTGTTCTCAACCGTTTCCGCCGATGCGCCCGGATAGAAGGCCGAGAGCGCGATGGTCGGCGGCGCGATGGGGGGATACTGAGAGATGGGCAGTTTGTAGATCGCCAGACAGCCGCCGACCATCAGGATGATGGCAATGACCCAGGCAAAAACCGGGCGTTCCAGAAAAAATCTCGATAACATGATACGTCTCCGTTAATTACTTCGAAGCTGGAGCCGGTTGAGCCGCGCGGTCAGACGGTTTTGCGCCCTCATCAAAGGGAACGGTTTTCACCGCGATTCCGGGCCGCACTTGCTGCAAACCTTCCGCAATCACGTGGTCGCCGGGCTTCAGGCCTGTAGCGACCAGCCACTCGTTGCCGATCTCCCGGTCAAGGGTGATCTGACGTTGCTCGACTTTTCCCTCGGCGTTTACGATCAAGGTCACGGGGTTACCCTTGGTGTCGCGCGAGACGGTCTGCTGGGGAACCAGCATCGCTTTCTCGTTGACGCCTTCTTTGATCACCGTGCGGACGAACATGCCCGGCAGGAGCAGGCCATCCGGATTCGGGAAGACCATCCGCAGAATCACGGAGCCCGTGGTCGTATCCACCGACACGTCGCTGAACTGGA
>DAOPYU010000683.1:0-1566 GCA_035353095.1 Candidatus Sumerlaeota bacterium
CGCTCGTCAGGCTCTTCGCGTCGAGTTTCGGCTTCTCGTAGACAGGTCGCCCGTTCGTGTCCTTTTTTTCCGAGATGTTCATCCCATACGGAAAATCGACCTTATTGTTCCAGAACAGATTCGCCTCGATCACCGGTTTGCCCTCGTTTTCGGCCTGGGCGTCGCCCTGACCGCTGTTCGCGAACGAAATCCCCGACTCATTGCTGGCGAAAATGTTGTGCCGGATTGTGGGAGCACCGTAACCCATGCTACTGATAGCTTCACGCTTGTTCCCCACAAACGTGTTCCCCTCAATCACGTCGTTCGAGTTGAACCAGCAACTGATACCGCTCAGATCGTTGTTTTCGAAGACATTGTCCTTCACCGTCGCCTTCGTTTTTCCGGACGCATAGATCCCGGAACGGGAGTTCTTGGAAATCAGGTTCCCCACAATCTTCGGCGACGCGTTGTCGTAACGGATACCATGCCACGAGGAACCGGAAACCCGGCACTTCTCGACGGTCACGTTGTCGCATCCTTCTCCGATCGAAAGCCCCACATTCACACATTCGATGAAATCGCAGCCGGAAACCAGAACCCGCGTCTTGTCCCGATTCCCCGGGGTGGTTCGGACACTGATTCCGTTTCGTCCAAGATGACCTATTCTGCAATCCCGGATTTCCGCGTCGGCGTCCACGATTACGATCCCAGACCAGGGCGCCTTTTCGATTTCACATCCGGAAATCCGGGCTTTTCCCTGATTGACGAGAATGACACAACTCCCCTGATCCTGTGCTTCCAGTTTGAAGCGCAGGTTGCGCAGTACCACAGCACCTTCGCCCTTGATCGTCAGTAAGGCCGGCGTGGTTTCTTTTCCCGCTTCCTGCGGTGTTTCCACGGGCGGGAACGTCCTGGCCGACAACAGAGTCGCCCGGCCCTCCGCGCCCTCGAGGGTGAGCGGCTTGTCGATCGTCACCACTCCCACGTACTCTTTCCCTTCTAATTGAATCGTATCGCCCGGCTGGGCCGCGTTGACCTTGAGTTGGAGTTCCGACGGGGCCATCAGGGCTTTCCGCTCGGCGTCCAACTGGGCTTTTTTCTTGTCCAGTACGGCCTGCACCTCGGCGGGCAGGGGTTTGACTGTCTCTCCAGCATTGGCGGGCGTGATGTCCGAAGCCTTCACCACTTGCAAGTCCGGAGTCCGGAGGTTTACAATTCGTTGAGCCTTTTCTTCGCGAGTGACGTATGTCGGAAAGTCCTGGAGGATCACGAATGTATCGCTCGCCTTGATAAAATTCTGGAACACATAACGGTCTTGGAACGGGACAGACGCAAGCGCTCTCCAGGTCTTGTAACTCTTATCCAGATAGAATTGTTTCAGCCAGCGTTCGCCCCGCTCCTTGTTTTTCAGGAGCGTGTCGCGGACGGCCGTGCGGAAGGCGGGTAAATCGGTCCGCGCTTTGGGATCTTTTGCCGTGAGGTAAAAGACGACTTCCTTGTTGTTCCCCGTGATTACCGCCATGCCCGCCACCCAATCGGGGGTGGTGGCGGGGGATTCTTCCAGAAGGTCGCCATAGACCTCAAATG
>DAOPYU010000684.1:0-1561 GCA_035353095.1 Candidatus Sumerlaeota bacterium
GACCGCGCATACCATGCAGGGCGACCGCGAGCAGTGCCTGGCAGCGGGCATGAACGACTATGTTTCCAAACCCGTGACCCCCCAGGCTCTGGCCGAAGTATTGGGAAGATGGGTCCACCGGGAAAAGGGCGAAGGCGGAGAAAAAAGAGAAGGAACCGAATCCCGGAAAACGCAGGCCGTAGAACCTCCGGTCTGGGACAAGGCCGGCATGCTCGAACGCCTGATGGACGATGAAGAACTGGCCGAGGAGATTCTGAACACTTTTCTGGAAGACATCCCCCGGCAGATCCAGATTCTGGAGACGTTTCTCGACGCGGGCGATATTCCAGGCGCCCGACGCCAGGCGCACTCCATCAAGGGGGCCTCCGCCAATATCGGCGGAGAACGCCTGCGGATCGTGGCCTTCACGATGGAGAAAGCCGCCAGCGAAGGCGACCTGGTGGCCGCTGAAAAACACCTGCCCGAATTGAAGGCGCAATTTGAGCGACTCCGCGACACAGTTCGGGAAAACAGGATTCGGGCAAGTTGAAGGGGAGGAGAATAAAGCCGATGCAGATCCTGATCGCCGAGGACGATCAAACATCCCGTACGGTTCTGTCCGCCGTTCTGAAGAAAAGCGGATATGACGTCCTGCAGACCTCCGACGGGGCCGAAGCGTGGCAGGTGTTGCAACAACCCGAGGCCCCCCGCCTCGCCATTCTGGACTGGTTGATGCCGGGAATAGAAGGACTCGAGGTCGTGCGCCGGGTGCGAACCCTGTCCACCGACCGCCAGCCCTATCTGATCATGCTGACCGCCAAGGGCGAGAAGACGGACATCATCGCCGGACTGGACGCCGGCGCCAATGACTACCTGTCCAAGCCCTTCGACCTCGGTGAACTTCAGGCGCGCGTAGAAGTGGGACGGCGCATGATCGAGATGCAGGAGGCGCTGATCCGAAGCCGGGAAATCCTGGCTCACCAGGCCACCCACGACCCGTTGACGGGCATGCTGAACCGGCGGGCCATCCTGGACCATCTCCACCGGGAACTCGCGCGGACCGAACGCCACGGCGACATCCTGGCCGTTGGCATGTGCGACATTGACCACTTCAAGCATTTCAACGACACCTACGGCCATCAGACCGGGGACGACGTCCTGTGCGGGCTGACCCAGATTTTCAACGAAATCTGCCGCGACTACGATTCCGTCGGTCGCATGGGGGGAGAAGAATTCCTGGTCATTACGCCCATCAAGGAAGGGGCGAGTCCCGCCTCCGTCTTCGATCGTTTGTGTGTGCAGATCGCGGAAAGGCAGATTCCGACCCGCTCGGGCGATCTGTCCATCAGCATGAGCATCGGGGTCGCCTGCGCCACCCCCGGAACCACGGTGGATGGAATCCTCGGGATCGCCGACGCCGCCCTCTACCGGGCCAAGGGGCAGGGGGGCAACCAGACGGTCTATGCCTTGCCCTGTATTGAGAAGGGGGAATCGGACAGACCTCCCGAGCCGTCAGAATAAGGGACAGACAAATCAGTGCCGATGGATCCAAGGGAATTGATTCGTGCCCGGCGAATTCCGG
>DAOPYU010000685.1:0-1520 GCA_035353095.1 Candidatus Sumerlaeota bacterium
TCGGCCAGGTACTGCACCACGCTCAGATCGTGCGTGATGAACAGGTACGAAAGTCCCAGTTCGCTCTGCAGGTCCTTGAGCAGGTTCAGAATCTGCGCCTGTACGGAGACATCCAGCGAGCTGGTCGCTTCATCGCAGATCAGCAATTCCGGGTCCACCGCCAGGCTCCGCGCCACTCCCACACGCTGGCGCTGCCCACCCGAGAATTCATGTGGGTAGCGCGCCGCCATTGCCGGGTCCAGCCCGACATGCGCCATCAGTTCGGCCACGCGCTTCTCGCGCCAGGCGCGCGATTCTCCGATGCCGTGTGTCTCCATCCCCTCCAGGATAGTTTCTCCCACCATCAGGCGCGGATTCAAACTCGAGAACGGGTCCTGAAAGACCATCTGAATGCGCCGCCGGAAGGGTTTTAATTGCGAGGGGATCAATGCCGCCAGATCGGCGGTGGCGCCGGTCCGGTCGTCGTGAAATTCCATCGAGCCACCCGACGCGTCGAGCAGCCGGACAATGGTTTTTCCCACGGTGGTCTTGCCACAGCCGGACTCGCCCACCAGCGCCAGCGTCTCACCCTTGCGGATCGTCAGGTTCACGCCATCCACGGCCTTGACCTGTCCCACCACGCGCTGGAACACGCCCTTGCGGACCGGGAAATGCGTCTGAAGATTCTGAACGCGCAGTCGCACCACGTCGCACTGTAACGCGCTGGGGGGGGCAACGGGCAATTCCAGAGTGGTTACCGTGCTTGCCGCTTTCGCGGACGGGTCGAGCAGGAAGCAGGACGCCCGATGGCCCGCCGCCACCTCGAAGGTTGGAGGAGGGGTCGTGTGGCACCGCTCCATCGCGAACGGACACCGGTTCGCGAAACGGCAGCCGGGCGGGAAATCGGTCGGCTTCGGAACCATCCCCTCGATCGTCGCCAATCGCCGTCCGCGCGTTCCCCGAGAGGGGAGCGACCTCAAGAGCAATTGGGTGTAGGGATGTGACGGACGCGCAAACAACGCCTCGCGCGAGGCCGACTCGACGATGCGCCCCGCGTACATCACCCCCACCTGGTCGGCGTTTTCACGCACCACCCCCATGTCGTGCGTGATCAGCAGGACCGCCGCGCCATACTCGCCCTTCATCTCGCGCATCAACTGGAGAATCTGCGCCTGAATTGTCACATCGAGCGCCGTGGTGGGTTCGTCGGCAATCAGGAGATCGGGCCGGCAGGCCAGCGCCATCGCGATCATCACGCGTTGGCGCATCCCACCCGACATCTGGTGGGGGTATTCGTGGAACCGCCGCCCGGGGTCGGGAATGCCCACATCGGCCAGCGTTTCGACCGCGCGCCGGCGCGCCGGTTCTCCTCTCAGGTTCTGGTGGAGTTGCAAGACCTCGACAATCTGGTTACCGATGGTGAAAACCGGGTTGAGCGCGGTCATCGGTTCCTGAAAGATCATCGAGATCTGGTTCCCGCGAATCTCTCGCATTTCCCGGGGCGACAGCCGGGAAATCTCCCGTCCCCGAAACCGGATGCT
>DAOPYU010000686.1:0-1519 GCA_035353095.1 Candidatus Sumerlaeota bacterium
GAACGCAGAATGCAAAGACTTTGGGACATAGTAGTACGAAAAAATGCGGTTTTCGTGTCCTTCGTGTGTTTCGTGGTTGAAAGATCGGTTTCGGTATGTAGTTGGTTCAAAGTTGAGTAAAAGAATCTGAGGAAAAGAATGCCTTTCGAAACCCCGATTCATCAAATCTTCATCGAAACCCCCGTGCGTGAAACCGAGATCACACGGCGGGTGCTCGAGCGCGTGGGACCGCAGGCCGAGGTGATCGAGGTCGGCACGGCGCGCGAGGTACTCGAACGGTTCGCCGCCGACCCGTCCCTCAACCACAAAGGGAAACGTTCCCTGCTTCTCACCGATTTTCACGCCGAGCCGATCAAGCCCTGTCCCGGCACGCTCAATTACCTCTGCTGCGGGTACCAGATTCTGAACTTTGGCCAGGGATGCCCGATGGAGTGCGCCTACTGCATCCTGCAGGGGTATTTTGCCAGTTCGCTTCTGGTGGTTCAGGCCAACAGCGCGGCCTTTCTCAAATCGGCCGCCGACCGCCTGCGCGCCGAGCCGGACCGGTTTTTCCGCCTTGGCACGGGCGAGTTCGCCGACAGTCTGGCGCTCGATCCCCTGACCGGCTACGCGCGCCGCCTGGTCGAGTTCATCCGCGATTTCCCCAACGCCCGGCTCGAACTGAAGAGCAAGGCGGTCCATATCGAGGAAATCCTCGACGCCGATCACCGGGGCCACACGATCTGCGCCTGGTCGCTCAACACGCCCGAGGCGATTGCGCGCGAGGAGTTCCGCACGGCCAGCCTCGACGAGCGGCTGGCCGCCGCGGCGCGCTGTCAGGAGGCCGGGTACCCGCTGGCGTTCCACTTCGATCCGATTTTCTATTACGACGGGTGGGAGGACGCCTACCGCGGAGTCATCGAACGGCTTTTCTCCGTCGCGCGGCCCGGCAACATCCGCTGGATCAGCCTCGGGTGTTTCCGCTACCTGCCCGGCCTCGAGGAGGCCATCCGCCAGCGGTACCCCCGCAGCCGGTTCATCTATGCCGACTTCATCCTGGGTGGCGACCGCAAGATGCGCTACCCCCAACCCCTGCGCATCCACATCTATCGCAAGATGGTGGAGTGGATCCGCCAGGCGGGCGGGCGCGACGTGCTGGTTTATTTCTGCATGGAAAACGCGCAGGTCTGGCGTTCCGTGATGGGCCACGCCCCGCGCGACAACGAAGAGCTGGCCGGCTGGCTCGACGCGCGCTGCCGGGGGTGAACGGGACTGCCGGGAGAGGCGGCACGGGGGCTCGGGAAACATCGCCTCCTTCCGGCTGAATTGTAATGGAAATTCCGGGAGGCAAACCCCTAACCTCCGTTGGCGCTCAACCGGGGTCTTCAAAAAGCCGGGAGGGGGCCCAGAGCCCCTCCCGGCAAATTCATCCGTTCTTCCTGTTTTCCGGGATTATAGCGTTTGCCAGAAGGAATCAGCGAATGGATTTTCCTTCCGGCTCCGCCTCTTTTCCGTCATTCCCGCGCAAGCGGGAACCCAG
>DAOPYU010000687.1:0-1513 GCA_035353095.1 Candidatus Sumerlaeota bacterium
CCGGCCTGGGGCTGGCCACCGTCTATGGCATCGTCAAACAGCACGAGGGGCTGATTCAGGTGGCGAGCGAACTGGGGAAAGGGACCCAGTTCGAGATTTACCTGCCGGCCTGTGCCCCGCAGGAGAGCCACCCCCGGACCCGGCGGGTGGTCACCACGCCCCGGGGAACCGAAACGGTGCTGCTGGCCGAGGACGACGAGATTGTCCGCCGCCTGATCGTGCGGGTGCTCAAGCGCTCGGGCTATGCGGTCCTGGTGGCCGAGGATGGCCAGCAGGCGCTCGACATCCTCGAGGAAAAAGCCGGCGAGGTGGCCATCGCGGTGCTCGATGTGGTGATGCCCAAGGTGAGCGGGCGCGTGGTGTACGAACGCATCCTCGAAATCGCGCCCAACATCCCGGTTCTGTTCTGCAGCGGCTACAGCACCGACTCGCTCCACACCGAGTTCATCGCCGAACAGGGCCTGCAGGTCATGCCCAAGCCGTACAACCCCGACGACCTGCTGATCAAAATGCGTGAGATGCTCGACAAATGACCGTTCCCAGCGCCGATCCGGTGGTTTTCGCCCACGACCTCTCCAAGGAATTCCCCACCGCCGGGGGCGAGACACTGCGCATTCTCGATTCGGTTCACCTGGAAGTCGAGCGGGGACGATCGCTGGCCATCCTGGGTCCGTCCGGGTCCGGGAAAAGTACCCTGCTGCATATTCTGGGGACACTCGAGCCGCCCACCCGCGGACAGGTTCGTGTGGTGGGACGCGACCCGTTCGCCATGACGGGCCTCGAACTGGCCCGCTTCCGGAATCGGGAAATCGGGTTCGTGTTTCAGGACCACCAACTGCTGCCGCAGTGTACCGCGCTCGAGAACGTGTTGTTGCCCCTCCTGGCGCACGGGCGTCCGGACGCCGCCGCCGTGGCGCGCGCCCAGAGCCTGCTGGAGCGGGTGGGGCTGGGCGAACGGATGGGGCACACTCCGGCCAGCCTGTCGGGAGGAGAACGGCAGCGGGTGGCGATCGCCCGCGCCCTGATCGGATCGCCCACGCTACTGTTGTGCGACGAACCGACCGGGAATCTGGACCAGACCACCGCACATGCCGTGACGGACTGTTTCCTCGAACTTCAGAAAACCGAAAACGCCACCCTGATCACGGTGACGCACGACCCGACCCTGGCCGCGCGGTTCGACCGGCGGGCATACCTGAAAGAGGGAACCCTGCGTCCCGAAAATCTGGTACAAACCGAAATGGCCACGTAAAAGACACCCCCAACGCAGAGACTCCGAATACCCATGACGGTTCATTTCCTCCATCCACAAACCCCTTCTTTCCCCTTTGCGACTTTGGGTCTTTGGGCCTTTGCGTTTTGTGGGGTAAAAATGCCCTCCTCTCTTGCGGCCCCTCAATGACTCCACGTCCGTCCAAAACCTCCCCGTCCGTTTCCATCGAAACCTTCATCCGACAATTCTGGGGACAGCCCGAATTGCCCCAATGGCTCGACGGGGTAACACGCCTCGGCG
>DAOPYU010000688.1:0-1512 GCA_035353095.1 Candidatus Sumerlaeota bacterium
CGCGAAAGCGCCGGGGTCAGGAAGGTGTTGTCCACGATCAGCAGGGCGTTGTGCCGCCGGGCCAGTTCGCCCAGCGCCGCCAGATCCGCCACCTTCAGGAGCGGGTTGGTCGGCGTCTCGACGAACAGGGCCCTGGCTCGGTTCGAGGCGAGCGCCCGCTCCACCGCCGCGGTGTCGGAGGTGTCCACATAGACCGCCTCGATTCCCAGGGCGCGGTAGCCTTTCTCGAACAGACGGAAGGTGCCCCCGTAGAGGTCCTCGGTGACGACGATCCGGTCGCCGGGGGCGAAGAGTCGCAGGACCGTGTCCACCGCCGCCAGGCCGGACCCGAAGGCGAACGCCCGGACGCCCCCGTCGAGGCGCGCCACAGTTTCTTCCAGAACCGAGCGGGTCGGGTTGGCCGTGCGCGAGTAGTCGAAGCCGGTGCTCTGCCCCAGAGCCGGGTGGCGGAACGTGGCCACCTGATAGATCGGCATCGAGATGGCGCCGGTCTTGTCGTCCCAGGTCGAGCCGGCCTGGGACAGCCAGGTTTCGATCTGACGGGGAGTGGGGGGGAGTTCCGGGGTGGGGTTGGCGGGGTTCATGGGTCTCTGTTTCTTCCTTTCTGAGGAGCAGTGTCTCACAGGATTTTCATTTAGTCAATCGAATTTGTGATAAAAGGAATATCTTTTTTTCTACTGCCGGGTCGGGCGGCGTTTCGCGTTTCACCCTGAAAACCGCAGTTGACCGCCTATCGTCCGGTTTTTCTTTCAGGCGGGCGAGACGCCCGCCCTCCCAGAAAGGCCGTTTTTATGCGAAGAAAGCGGTTCCTGGGACCGCCAATCTCCTGATTGGCGCGGTCCAATCCCTCACCCGAAAGGGGAGGGGGCCAAAACCGTTTTCGCCCCATAGCGGAAGAACAAAAGACTCGTTTTCTGCCCTTAACTGCGGTTTTCAGGTTCAAAATTCGGTATCTAACTTCAGATACAGTAGTCGTTTGCCGATTGGGTGGTCAGGAGTTTGTCTTCGTCCACGAGGTCTTTGAGGGTTTTGCCGTCATAGACCGTTTCCAGGGCCGATTTGGCCTCCAGCCACAGGCCCATGAAGACGCAACGGCCCACCAGCGGGCACTTGTGGGTGGGGTTTTCCCCCGCGCACCCGACCGGGTGGATGGGGCCTTCGATGAAGCGGACGATTTCGCCCACGGTGATGTCGCGCGCGGGGCGCATGAGGAGAAACCCGCCGTCCTTGCCCCGGCGGCTTTCCACAAAGCCCCCCTGGCGCAGCTGGTTCAGGATGTTTTCCAGAAAGCGGGGGGGGATCGCCTGTTTCTCGGCGATCTCGGTTAACCGGGTCAACCCTGCCCCTTCGCGTTTGGCCAGTTCAAACAAGGCCCGCAGGCCGTATTGACATTTCAAGGAGACACTCATGTCTATCATCCCTTTCTCAACAGTGTTTATGATAAATGAGAAAGGGGGAGATGTCAACTCGATTCCGTGCGGGGGGGGAGATGACCCGGAGGTGGCACGGGCG
>DAOPYU010000689.1:0-1502 GCA_035353095.1 Candidatus Sumerlaeota bacterium
CCGGGCATTACGCCTAAGCCAGCATATTCCAAACCCCGTGGGGACATCCATTCCCAAGGGGCATGGTGTCTCCGCAACATCCGGAGATCCATCATGATGTTTCAGTCTCTCAAAAGCCTGCTTGCAGGCGGCAACCTTACGCTTAGTCTGACCGGTAACGCCGACGACACCATCACGGTGTTGGTGGTACCGAAAGGCGAAGGCGCGTTGGCACAGCCTCTGGTGCTCACCGCTACGGCCGCGGAACTGGACAACCAGTTCGCTGACTGCATTTCGTCTTACGCCTCGTCTCGCAAGAGCCTGGCCGAACAGATGGAAGCAACGGCCGCAGTGATCGCAGCTGCCAAGCAGGAATCGGCCACCAAGGCTGTCAAAGCCATCACCAAGTCGGCCACGGCCAGCACGGTGAAGGACAAGTCTGCTGTCACGAACTCCGACCCGGAAGGCGAGGAGAACGACGATGGCGAAATCAGTGAAATCGCCCCGGTTACGGAAACGGCTTCGGCTGCGCCCGCGATCGACACGGCCAACCTCTTTGCTTAATCGGGAGGACGCCATGAAAATCGAACAACTGGCACGCGAATTTCACTACAACGGCTTGAGCCTTCCTGACCCGGGCGCGCAACACACCCCGGAGCAGGTCCGCGACATGTACTCGGCTGCTTATCCGGAGATCACCACTGCGGCGATCGAAGGGCCCGAGAAAAAGGGCGACAAGCTGGTCTACACGTTCAAACGAGCGGTCGGCACGAAGGGGGCAACCCTGGAAGTCTGTCCGGAAGAAGCCGATGGCCTCACCTACATCAAGGTGATGCCGAATGGCTTCGAAGATCCCGTTTTCAAGCGCCTCGCAAAGGCACTGAAGCCGCGGATCGACAAGTTTGGCGAGTTGATCGACAAATACCTTTTTGCCTACTGAGAGGCGATCGTGAGAACCCTACGCGACCGCCTCCAGGCGCAGGCTGATGGTGTTCTCCCGGTCGGTTCGGCCCCCATCCCGGAAAGGGTGGGGGTCTCTGATTCGGAGAAGAAAGAATGCGTACAAGCGCTTCGGGCCGTCCTCACGGCCAAAAGCGGGGAAAAACTCTTTCCCCCTTCGGGCATCATGCCCCTGATCTGCTAGCGATCCCAAAGCTGGCGAAAAGCATCCCCGGAGTATTCGAGACTGACCAGTTCGCAACACGCTGGGCCAAGATCGCGCTGCTCTGGCTGGATGCTGGTTACCTCGAAGAAAGCGATAAAGGAAGTCCACGCGAGTTGATCCTGACGGCGGTAGCCCGCTGGATGGATAAGCTCGTGGAAGGCAACCGGCAACTCGCCAATATCGCCGTCAGCGTCATGCCGTATCCGACCGACGACGGTTTCAGCCCCGGTGCCCACCTGGGCTACGAGCAGGACGACTGGAAGGACAAGTGGTTCATCGGCTTCATCGGTGGCTTCGAAGCGCCTTGGGTGGTCCTCGAAAGGCGCATTACCGAACTCGAACAGGCCCATCCGGGTCT